>NZ_WBKL01000067.1:0-36226 GCF_015714705.1 Nostoc sp. NZL
TTTCTGGGCCGACATATTCCAATATTTGGCTACGAACTGTTTTTTCTATACCTTCGAGGTCTATTAACTGACTCTTATCAGCTTCCGAGTACAGTAATGTTGCCAGTTCTTGTAAGCAGGCTTTGATCCGTTCTTGTTTCTCTTGGCTCATAGTCAGCGATCGCACAGGGTTATTTCCTTCTACATTTTCTCAGAAATGGTAAATCTTCCAAAACTGGATGCTCCCAAAAATTTCAACTTTTATACTATATTCTAGGTAGTAAATTTAATAAATTTAAATTTATTCACAATCTGTTTAAATAATTAAATATCCAAAAATTTAATAAAATTAATATAATAAAAATCCCTTTCAATAGTCTAATTAGTCTGTATTTGCAATGGATTAAATGGTAGAAAATATTTCAAATAGCTACTCTATCTCAAGAGAGACTTTGAGTAGATTCAGCCCATAGAAAGATTAATTCAATATATTTAGTCCGTTAAATTGCTATTAATATCGTCAGTCAGGAATAGCTATGGTTAACAATTTAGTCGGCGGCATCATTCCCCCACAACCACCAATAGAAGCACAATCTGATGTTCATGTGCTGAAGTCTCGTCTAGAATGGGGCGAACCAGCTTTTACAATACTGGATGTGCGCGATCGCAACACCTTCAACGAAGGTCACATTATGGGAGCGATGCCGATGCCAATAGACGAATTGGTACAGCGTGCAGTACCTTCTTTGGATAAAAGCCGTGATATTTACATTTACGGTGCTAATGAAGAAGAAACTGCCCAAGCAGCGCAACAACTGCGTTCTAATGGATTTGAGCATGTCTCCCAACTCAAAGGTGGTCTTGCCGCATGGAAAGCTATCGGTGGCCCGACAGAAGGCATTATTGAATCCAAAACTCCCCCAGGTGCAGATGACTACAATGTAGTAGATCGGCTCAAAAATCACCAAGAAAATCAGCCAAAGGGAGGCACTAGCGCGACGGAAGCCATTAAAAAAGGAGCTAGTAACCTCAAGGAAGGTATTCAAGAAGGAGCTAGTAACCTCAAGGAAGGCATTCAAGAAGGAGCTAGTAACCTCAAGGAAGGCATTAGTGAATCTAAAACTTCTAAAGACACTGATGATTCCAATATTGGATCTTAGACCACAAATAAATTAGAAAATTAGCGATAGACCTCTTGTATAAATCAATAATGAGAATCCCACTTTACCTTTGACTTATATCTAAATCTCCCTTCTTTGCTTGTAGGCAGAGGTTAGGAGTGGGGTGTTAAGGAATTTTCCAAGAGGTCTAATCTCTATTTTTCATGAGCGGAAAAGTTGCAATTCAAGAGTCAAAAGACAGAATATTTTCTCTTGTAATGTTTGTCCTCCAGATAAATAACTTTTGCAAAAGACTCCATGAGCAGCGCTCATAAGGAACAATGAGAAATCCTTTCCTTGTAACCTGTTCCCTATTGTCAATGCAGGTTTAGCGTTTATCAATGTTCAAACAAATCTTTAAATTGCAACAAATCCAAAGAAACTATTGTTGGCAGAAATTCAAAACATTCTTGAGCAATTTCCCAACGTTCTTCTCGTTTGAGCATTTCTGTTAGCTTCTGTTGCACACTAAGTAAGTAGCGTACATCATTGGCAGCATAACTCAGTTGAGCTTCAGATAAACTAGCGGCATTACCCCAATCTGAACTTTGAGAGCTTTTATCCAGTTCTACTTGTTCTAACTCTTGCACCACATCTTTAAGTCCGTGGCGATTGGTGTAAGTACGAGCTAACTTACTAGCAATTTTGGTACAAAAAACAGGCACAACCTGAATCCCCAGATTGGCTCGCAAAGTGGCAAGGTCAAACCGAGCAAAGTGAAACACTTTTACGACATTCGCCGCTTCCAAAAGTTTTTTTAAATTTGGGGCATCAGCTTGTCCTTTGGCTATGCGAATTGCAGTCACTTTCCCTTCCGGGTTGCACAGCTGGACAAGACACAAGCGATCGCGCTGCGGCAATAATCCCATCGTTTCTGTATCAACTGCGATCGCATCTGATTCTAAATACTGTCCAAGGGCTGCGTCACTGAGATCGCGATCGCTCACCTGAAATTCTTGTAATGTCATGAATTGTTCAAAAATAATAGCAGTGTCTAGCAGATAAAAGTCTTGTCAGACACTACATTATTATTGTGCAAAAAAATCAGAAATTAAATCTACCTAGCGCGGAAAAAAAGCTGTGTAAGGTAGACTTCGCCTTGATTATTAGTAGCAACGCCAATTCCAGTGAGGTTGTAATTTCCTTTAAGATTCTTTAGATGTCCCGGACTTTTAATCCAACCAGTAACAGCTTCGTCCACAGGGTTACTATATCCCCGATTGAAAGCTACATTTTCCGCCGCACTGTTGTAGCGAATAGGGATAGCTTTGACTCGCCGTTCAAATCCCTGATGGCTAAATGGGGTTTTACCTTTAGCCATATTCTGACTATGAATTCTTGCCTGTCGAGTAATATTTGCATTTAGGGTCAACTTTGGCAGTCCTTTAGAAGCCCGATATCGATTAATTTCCTCAAAAACGGATTTTTCTAGCTCCGTAGTTTTAAAAGTAGGAGTCGATATTGCAACCTGACTGGAAAAAAGTGACAACAGCTTATTACGGGTGGATGTATTTGTAGAAGAATGATTTTGATTTGGTGTCGGAACAGTCGTTAATCCACTAGCAAGGACAAGCGCACTTAAAGCGATGCCAAAAGCAGTTTGTCGGAACATGGAGAATTGCGTAATATGTAGAGATATAAGACTTATACTCTACCCTATTGTTCCAACGATATATACCACGATACTATTAAGGATTGATGAATTTTGGCAATCTGGCTACATCCTTGTATGGGAAGTACAAAAAATCATTTCCAATTGTCAATACTTCAATAGGTCAGCTTCATAAAATCATGGTTATTTTCGCTGATAATTTCAGATTTTAATGAATTATTAAAAAATAATGTAGTGTTCAATAGACAAATGTCATTGAAACTACATTATTCGATATCTAGTAAAAGCTTTGCCAACAGACTGAAGTCTGGGGAATTTGAGAAAAAAACCTAAATTCTACGAAATCTATTAGCGAAAGAAAAGTTGTGTAAGGTAGACTCTGCCTGCACTGTTTCTAGCGACACCAATCCCCGTCTTATTGAAATCACCTTTGATATTTGCAAGATGCCCTGGACTTTTGAGCCAGCCTTGAACAGCTCTGGTAGCCGGGTCACTACGTCCCTGGTTGTAAGCAACATTTTCACCAGCGGTTCTGTAGGAAATGCCGGTTGCTTTAATACGTTGTGGAAATCCACCATGTCCAAACGCGACTCTACCACTAGCCATGTTCTGACTGTGAATCTTAGCTTGATTATCGATAGCAGAATTACGAGTCAGTTCTGGTTGCCCTATGGAAGCTCTGTACTCATTAATTTGGGTAAAAACCGACTCTTCTAGAGCAGCAGTGTCGCTGCTAGATGCTGCGATATCAACAGTATGTCTTGAGATATGTGAAGACTCTGGTGTAAAAGTTAGATTTGTTACAGGAGTAGCGATCGCGCCACTACCAAGAACAATAGTTCCTAAAGCAACGCCGTAGATTGTTGTTCTAATCATTTGCTGAAAGTAAACTTCCAGACCATCTAACCAAACTAATGTCCATGTGACAAATTGCTTATAGGTCTATATACCTCTCTTTAAGCCGTTTTATATTCAAAAACTACCAGCAAACTTTTAAATTCACGACCTTACAAAAAAATTGCGCTGTTGCTAAAAAACTCCCTCTACCATTAGTATGATTATTTGTATATAGATGGCATAAATTGCTCCATTAGAACCTCTGGGCGACTAGCTTGGCTTAAGGGTTTCTAACTCTTCCTGTACAACACGCAACACCCGTGCTATGTATTCCGCACGCCACTGTTCCCGCTCCTTAGTTACTTTTGCATCCGGCTGGTAAGCTTCAATCTCAGTAGCCGATAAAATACCTTTAACTTCTAGCAACCGTTCAATAGTGTCTAGCCGCTCATGCAGTACGGACACTTCACCAGTCAAAGCCATGACGATCGCTAACAATTTATCAATTTGCGGACTATCTAAGTAAACAGGTCGTTTACCCTTAGCTATTTTTGCCATCTTTATACCAATTCTCCCAAAATAAGATTACACACACAAAAGAAAGAAACCCAGATGAAATCTGACTTTCTCAATTACGTAGCTTGCTTCTCGCCAGAGGCGAGTATTACAAATTACAAATTACGAATTGGTATACTTCCCGTACTTACTTAGTTGCAGCAACTACAAACCATGTGCCTTGGCTGCCTGAATTACCATTTTTAAACAGGCTATTAGTTACGTTTGCTTTCCATGCCCCATTAGGGACAAATTTCTCGAATGTCTTATCTGCTGCAAAACCAGCCTCAGTAGCTAGCGACACCAAATCCAGATCGCGTACAGCACTCCAGAAGGGTTCGTTGTTGTTTGCGGTTTCCCAATCATAAACGAACTGCGTATAAACATCCATGTGACGATACAGGGGTGCTTCCACATGGAGCATCATTCCGCCGGGAGCCAGTAGACGATAAGATTCTTGCATAACTTTACGGACAGATGGCGGGGGAATTTCATGAAGTAAAATGTGAGAAACTACTAAGTCAAAAGATTCATCCGGGAAGTTAGTGTGCTCGGCATTTTGCTGAGAGAAATGTACCCGTTTGCCCAAAGATTCCGCTCTTGCATGAGCATAACGCAGCATGGGTGCGCCTACATCTATGGCATGGACTTCTGCATCTGGAAAACCATCCACATAGGGTAATGTGCTATTGCCGATAGAACATCCCATATCGAGAATTTTTTTGGGTCGAAAGTCGGGATATTCTGGCAGAAGATAGTTTTGGACTATAGATAGCCCCATATCATCATTAAGCGGCCCCAACCAACCCAGACCATAAACGTAAGCGCCGCGATCGTAAGTTGCGCCGGCAGCTACATCATCCTCTGTAAATTCACTGTGATATCCTCCGGGCATACAGTGAATGTCTACAGCCTGCTGATGAGTAGGTATTTGAAAATTTGGGTCGAGAGTTAAAGTACCCAGTTCAGCACCCTGATCTTTGGCACGTTCAATCAACTCTGGCAGTTGTCTGTCAACACTGGAATTTACAGCATCCCATAATATTTCCTGGTTAATACGCTTGAGGGCACTACTCCAGCGGTAGTATGGTTCGTGCCGCATTACTTCCCGAATTTCATAACGAGTCTGGGGAGAACGCTGATGTTCTTGTTCAAACTTCGGCTTGGCTAGTTTTTCATAAAGTACTTTATTGCCAGGAGAGATATTCCTGAAAATGTGCATTCTCAAACTTTGCACAAAATTTTGTCGTGCCAACTCGTCATGAGTGGGTTGCGGTAGCATAGGGTGTTGGAATTGTTGATTCATTATTGCTTTTTACCCAGCTTTTTAAGTATATTTACGCATCATTTAAGAACTTGGCTACTGTTTGTACATCCTTATCGCCACGTCCAGAGCAGTTAATTACAATCCGGGGACTGTCGGTTAGTTGAGGACACAGGGTTTCAAGGTAGGCGATCGCATGGGCTGTTTCTAATGCTGGGATAATCCCCTCCAATTTCGACAATCGCTGAAATGCCGCTAAAGCTTCTGCATCAGTCACACTATAGTATTCAGCGCGACCAGTATCCTTCAAATAACTGTGTTCTGGGCCCACACCGGGATAATCTAAACCTGCACTAATTGAGTGTGCCTCAATGATTTGCCCATCCTCATCTTGCAGAAGATAGCTCATTGCTCCGTGCAACACACCGACTCTTCCTTTTGTCAAGGTTGCTGCGTGTTTTTCAGTATTGACACCTTCTCCTGCTGCCTCAATACCAATGAACCGTATAGAAGGCTCATTCATAAACTCATAGAATAGTCCCATAGCATTGGAACCACCACCCACGCAAGCCAAGAGAATATCAGGCAATACACCCCACTTTTCCATTGCTTGGGCGCGAGTTTCTTGGCCGATTACTGCATGAAAATCACGTACCATCATCGGGTAAGGATGAGGCCCTGCGACTGAACCGAGAATGTAGTGAGTTGTTTCCACATTTGTCACCCAATCACGGATTGCTTCAGAAGTAGCATCCTTAAGGGTTCCAGTTCCCGCTTCCACCGGACGCACTTCTGCACCCATCAACCGCATTCTGAACACATTTAAAGCTTGGCGTTCCATGTCATGAACACCCATGTAAATTACGCATTCCAGCCCAAAACGAGCGCAAACTGTAGCTGTGGCAACACCGTGTTGTCCAGCACCTGTTTCGGCAATAATGCGCTGCTTACCCATACGTTTCGCCAACAATACCTGACCAAGGGCATTATTAATTTTATGAGCGCCAGTATGATTTAAATCCTCACGTTTTAAGTAAATTTGCGGCCCCGTGCGATCGGGTCGGGCATAATGAGCAGTCAGGCGTTCAGCGAAATACAATGGTGTGGCACGTCCTACATAGTCCCGTAACAACTGCTGTAGTTCTGCTTGAAAACCAGGGTCATTGCGGTATTGCTGATAAGCTGTTTCTAGTTCAGTAAGAGCAGGCATCAGCGTTTCAGGTACATACTTACCGCCGAAGCGTCCAAAACGACCTAGCGTATCGGGAACCTGAGCAGTTGAATTTGGAGATAGGGGAGTGGTAGTCACGGGCTGTTTTCGATGACGGGAAGGACTTAATTATTATAGAAAGTCTGGGGCATATCTAGGTTATATCTGGGGACTGGGAACTAAATTCTTCACTGATACTCAATGCCCCATGCCCAATTAGTTTGAATCCCTCGCAATGGATTTGTGATGTTAGCCTAGAAATTGATATCCCAGCAGAATGGTTGCGTAGAAGTTTCCACTGCCTTTGAAATTTTTCTTAATAAAGATTTTATGTCTTCTTCCAATTCTAAATCTTCTGACAAAAGCTTTGTCTACCGCGAATTTGGCAACGACAACTCCGCCGCCACAGAAAGACCAATTCCAGAACTCCCCACACAACAACAAAATCTCAAAGTACAAGCTTCCCGCAAAGGACGCAAAGGCAAAACTGTCACAGTGATTAGCGGTTTTCAAGCCAAGCCAGAAACCTTGGCAGATTTGGTGAAGCAGCTAAAAACCCAGTGCGGCACAGGTGGGACAGTTAAAGATAACGAAATTGAAATTCAGGGCGAACACAAGCAGAAAATTGTCGATATTTTGACCAAGTTAGGTTATAAAGCCAAAATTAGCGGTGGCTAATCTGGAGTGCGGTTTACCGCATCTTAACCGTGGTCTGGATTGAGAGAGGGAATGTTATCTTTGAGAGGTACAAATATGCTTGAGCAGTAGTAAATCACTTTGCCAACAAGCTATTTTTTGTGAGATGAATAGGAGGTTTAAATGGATTTAGTTCGGATTCTGTGTGCCATTTTCGTGCCGCCTCTGGGAGTTTTTTTGCAAGTAGGTTTTGGTATAGACTTTTGGATTAATATAGTTTTGACACTTTTTGGTTACATTCCTGGGATTATTCATGCAGTGTGGATAATTGCTAAGAAATAATTCTTTGTGGGGGTAGGTATTGAGGCTCTGCATCCAGTGATAAATTGAGCAGAGCCTTAATTAATGCATTTCCATGATCTGCATGGAAACGAGGAAAAGAGTTAAGAAATCATTTGCCTAGTATTTGTAACTTTAATTAAACAAAAATCTATAAGTATCCTAAGCGTATTGCTTTATAACTTTGGCATAAGTATTAAAATATTGAGATGAAAAATAACTATTTATTTTACTCGTAATCAAAGTTGTATAAACACAATTTATCGAGTCTCGAATTTAGGCTTTTGTTTGCCCATTAATACCGAATCAGCTCTCATTTTTTAACATGGCATAGAGTCTAAACTCTAGAAGTAAGGGACAGATGTGCAATTGCCATTGTAAAGTTGAGACATTCAAATCTTTGATCAACCCAGTGCGTATATCTAGTACCCAACCATGAACCAGAGGTGCTTTTCGCTCATAGAGTACCTGACGCATGATGGAAGTTTGGTAAAGATTTTTCACTTGCGCCACAACATTGATTTCCGCCAAACGATTCAGACGTTCTTCTCTTGTTGGCAAAACATCAATTTCTTCTTGTTTGTGTAAATACAGTTCCCGAATCGGATTTACCCAGTTATCAAGAATTCCGATGGTTCTTCCTTCTAAAGCCGCCTTAATTCCTCCGCAATCATAGTGACCACAAACGATAATGTGTTCCACTTTAAGATGTAAAATTGCGTATTCTAAAACGGCTAAAAAGTTTATATCTGTTAGAGAAACTTGATTGGCAATATTACGATGTACAAATAATTCTCCTGGTTCTGTACGGGTAAACTTTGTTAATGCTAGACGGCTATCAGAACATCCAATGTATAAAAAAGGTGGTGTTTGTCCGTTAGATAATTCTTCAAAGTAAGTTGGGTCTAAAGCTAGTTTCTCGGCAACCCATGCCTGATTATTTCTGAGGAGTTCGTCAATGCTGTTATATTTCATCTTTCGTTAAATTCGAGAGAGAATCTCATCAATATTTTAGCTGATTTACAGTTGCCTATAAATCAAGATGAACTTTTTCCAAGCTAAAATATTTATAAAGATGAAATTTTTCTATAGCATCATTAATATAATTAGTGTATAAATTGTAAACGATTAAATTAGTTTTTATAGAAAAACTGAATATGTAGAATTTTAATAAACTAACTAAACAAAGTAAAAATTAAGCATTTATACCAATATTTTAAAACCTCATTTAGCATTTCTATCTATTCTTACAAAGCAGAGAAAGTTCTGTAACCAAAATCATTTTAATTGACACCAAAAACTGTGCATTTTAGTCAAGCAAGTGCGGCGGAAGTTATGATTACTGGTCTTTTCAATACACAGAGAGACTTTCTGAGGATGGTAAGATAACTTAACAAAAATGCCAAATTTGAGGTTGAGATATTAAGTTATCAGCTTCAATCGGGTGCAACAACTTTCTTATCGTTATGATGATTAATCGACCAACGGTGATCAATAGTCACAGAGGAAAACTCGCAAATTTCTTCTAGTCGTTTTTGCTGTACAGCAGCTTTACGCAGAGTAATAATTAGTTGATTTACCTGATGCCGTAAATCTGGATTATCATTTACAGCTAACATGGTTTGTCTTTCTAAAAGTTGAAGTATAAGTTCGTAGTGAATAGGAGAAGGTAAAGGAATTTGCTCCATGAAGTTAAATTTTGATTTCATATTTGGGATTTTGTATTAGTCAGAATTTGTCTCTTATCAATAAATTGTTACATACGAAATAACTAGTTGCTTATGGCTTTAATTTGATTAGCAATGAAGATTTGGCAAAGATATTGATGATATTTGATGGCAAAGTGCTGCGTGTCTACGCATAGTGTGCCCAATTGCCCAACTATTGTATGCATCTGTATGCAGTTAGTTGCCGTGCGCTAAGGGGCTTAGGGGAGGTATTTATTTCAGATATTCCTCGGTAATATACGGCCGATCGCAGCGCCGGGATCTGGTTGTTTGACCAAAGATTCGCCTATGAGTACAGCAGATGCACCTGCTGCAACCACCAAATTCAAATCATCTGGGTTGTGTAGTCCTGACTCGCTGACAACAAGGATGTTTTTCTCCTGCAATTGGTTACCCCTTGCTGCTAAAAGTTGGCAAGTAGTTTGCAGATCAACAGAGAAATCTTCCAAATTGCGATTATTGATTCCTACTAAGGAGACCCCATCTAAAGCTAACACACGGTCAAGTTCTGCCAAGCTATGGACTTCAATCAAGGCTGCCATTTTCAGGTTCTTAGCAATTTTGAGGAAGTATTGCAAATCTTGATCGCTCAGGATAGCTGCAATCAACAAAATAGCATCTGCACCTTGAACCCGCGCTAAGTACATCTGGTAAGGATAAATGATAAACTCTTTGCACAGTAGGGGCAAATCTACAGCAGCACGAACTTTGGCTAAGTTGTCAAAACTACCTTGAAAGAACTTGACATCGGTTAGCACAGAAAGACAACTGGCTTTGGCTTGCTGATAAGATAGGGCGATCGCTACTGGGTCAAAATCTTCTCGGAGAACGCCTTTGCTAGGTGAAGCTTTTTTAACTTCTGCAATCAATGCTGGCTTTGTCTTACCTTGGCGCAAGGCGGCGACAAAATCACGGGTTGGCGGTGCAGAGAGTGCCTGATGTTGTAATTCCCGTAAAGGCAGCCTTTCTCGCATTTGCTCAACTTCTACTTCTTTCTGCCAGACAATTTCTTCCAAAATGTTGTTTGGCGCTGAATCTGGTATGGCAGCCTGATAACGTAATATAGATACATTAATAGCTGGGTTAGGTGAACGACGACGGATTTGCATAATTAGTCATTAGTTATTAGTCATTAGTCATTTGTCATTTGTCATTAGTCATTGGTCATTGGTCATTGGTCATTAGTCATTTGTCCTTGTTTATTGACAAAGGACAAATGACAAATGACTAATGACTAAATGGCTCGTTTATAAGCTTCGTCTAGAACTTCCGAGAGTGTCGGGTGGGCGTGCACTAGATGTGCGAGACTTTGGACAGATTGACGGTTAGCGATCGCAGCTGACGCTTCATGAATTAAGTCTGAGGCGTGCAGTCCGAAAATGTGAACACCCAAGACTTCTCCGGTGTCTTTGCGATATATCACCTTGGCAATCCCGTCGGCTTCATTTTCTGCCAACGCTTTAGAATTCCCTTTGAAGTAACTTCGACTTGTGCCGATTTCAAACCCTTCGGTTTGTCCTAACTCCTTAGCTGCTGTTTCCGTTAAGCCCACATAGCTGACTTCTGGGTGGGTAAACGCCGCTGCGGGGATGCTGCGATAGTCTACTATTCTTTCCCTCCCAACTATATTTTCTACCGCGATGATGCCTTGAGCAGAGGCCGCATGTGCCAACATCATCTTCCCATTAGCGTCGCCAATTGCCCACACATGTGGCACTACTTCACCAGCTGATAGTACTGCCATGCGATCGTCAACTGGAATAAAATTCCGCCGATCCAATTCCACACCCACAGACTCCAAACCAAGATTTTTGGTCGCTGGGATGCGTCCTGTAGCCACCAAGCAAGCATCTACTTCGATGACATCTACATCTTCTTTGGTTTTGAAATCTGCTAACTCAATCACCACAGGTGAACCTGGGATGACTTTTTTAGCGTATATTCCCACTTTCGTTTCAATATCGCGGGGAGTAATCAGCACCCGTTCGGCAAGTTTGGCAATGTCTCGGTCAAATCCTGGCATTAACTGATCTAGGGCTTCAATCAAGGTGATTTCACAACCCAAAGCTGAGTAAATATCAGAAAATTCCAAACCGATGTAACCACTACCAATAATCGCCACCCAGTCTGGTAGCGACTCCAACTTAACGCCTTGATCGCTGGTAAAGACAGTTTTGCCGTCTACTTCAATCCCTGGAGGTACAAAAGGAATTGAACCAGGGGAAAGGATAATATCTTTGGCTGTGATGGTTTTTTCGCCACCGTCTCCGGTGATAGAGACTTTTTGTGCCCCAGCGATTTTTCCCCAACCTCTGATAATATCGACTCCTAGACGTTTGAGGCTGTTGGTTAAGTCGCCTTGGATTTTTGAGACAAGATTACCAGCATGATCAGCGATCGCTTGGCGATCAAATTCCACGCTACCAATTTGAATTCCCAGTGACTTGAGGTGGTGGGCATTGCGTAACTCCCGCACACGTCCAGATGCCGCCAGCAGCGCCTTAGAAGGAATGCAGCCCCGATTAACACAGGTTCCTCCCATATCAGCAGCTTCGATAATCGCTGTTTTCAGACCGCAACTTACAGCGTGTAAGGCTGCGCCATGTCCGCCTACACCAGCCCCTATAATGACTAAATCGTAATCAAATCCTTGACTCACGTTAGTTTCCCCGTGTGCTTCGCCTATTTATTCTCAACTTGACCGTCAATCAGCGCAACCCCTTTAACAGTTCTCAGTTCTCAGTTCTCAGTTTTATCGCTTGACTCCAAATCCTTCACAATACATCGTCAGGACTGTTCACTGATGACTGTTTACTAATTTAAGGTTCGGGTGTTGCTTCAAATTATGATTCACTTGCTTCTGACGAAAATATGGATGTTTTCAGTAATTATAGTCAAATCTAGATACTTATTTTTTTGATACCTATTAGCCTCAGAATTCGTTCTGAGGGGGTTTTTGGCACTGGTGTAAGGCTTCAGTTCAACCCTAACCTTCACTTGTTCTTTGGGAATTCGGAAAATTTCGAGTTCTAACTCCTCCTTGCCGTATGTCAATAACTTTGAATTTCTTTACAGCGCGTTAGCCTAACACCTAAGCTGGATTTAGGATTCATGCAGAGGTTTTACGCAGGCGATCGCTCGATGTCTATTCCCCAAATTAGTGAATTTACTATCCGCCGTCATTCCAACGCCAAATCTTTCCAGCGGGGCGAGGCTTACTATGAAGCAGGTGCTGTCAATGCTATTACCCAACGTGGCAATCTACTTCAGGCAGATGTTGCAGGTACTCAAGCTAGACCTTATCATGTCAATCTAAATTTTGATAGCAGTGGGTTAACTTCAGTAAATTGCACCTGTGCCTACGACTTTGACGGATGGTGCAAACATATTGTAGCGACTATGCTTGTCTGTGCGCGTAACCCAGAAAACATTGAGCAGCGCCCCACCCTAGAACAACTACTTAATCGCCTGGATTACATCCAAACTCAAAGACTGCTGCAAGAGTTGGTAAAAGAATACCCACCACTCATTGAGGAAATTGACCGCCATGTAGGTTGGATGACTAATCCTGCTGCCCAGCAAAAAACTACAAAACCTTTGCTCCATATTACTATTGATCCGGCTCCCTTTCGGCGGCAAGTCCGGCAGATTCTCCGGGATACTGTGCGCTACTTTGAGGAAGGGTGCGAAGAAGACCCGATTGCCGACGAATTGCTGAGTGTGGTGCAAACTGCGGTAGATTTTAGCGAACGGGGAGAGGGTAAAAATGCGATCGCTATCTTAGAAGCGATTACCTTTACCTGTGTGCAAAATTGGGATGATGTTGCCGAATACGGTGCCGAAAATGATGAACTTGTCGGAGAATTAAATAATGCTTGGTGTGAAGCAATTCTCAGTTCTGAACTCACCCCAGAAGAAAAAGTTGATATTCAGATAAATTTGGAAGCCTGGCAAGATGAGTGGAATGCTGATTTTGGCATGGTTATGGAGGCTTTACGCCAAGGTTGGGATTATCCGCCCCTAGTGCAAGTTCTCGAAGGTAATATTACCGAAAGGGGAGCTTGGGAAGAAGATGTGCCAGACTACGCGGATGATTTGGCACTAATTCGCCTAAAAATTCTCGAACGTCAAGAACGTTACCAAGAATATTTATATTTAGCAGAAGCGGAAGAACAAACCCAGCAGTATCTGACAATGCTAGGGCGTTTAGGCAGAGTAGAAGAAGCAATTGATGCTGCTCAAATCCAGATGAACTCAATGGAAGAGGCTTTTGCCCTAACGAAAACACTCAGCGACCAGGGGGCATTACAACAGGCGTTAAATATAGCCCAGAGTGGATTAAATTTACCGGGTAATTGTCAGTACGAATTGGGAATTTGGACAAGTGATTTGGCTGTTGAGTTGGGTAATAATGAAGCTGCTTTATTAGCAATCAAGGCGGCTTTTCAAGTCAAGCCCTCCTTTGTTGACTACCAAAAGATGGCAGAATTAGCTGGGGAAAACTGGGGAAGTGTCAAAATAGACCTGCTAAGAATTGTCCGTAGTTATAGTGGTTGGGGAACAGAATCAGCCAAGGTGGATATATTCTTACATGAGGGGCTAATTGACGATGCAATTGCGATCGCTAGTGAACTCAGTTCTTATTATTCCGAATTAATTCACCGAGTCATGGATGCTGCTATCTCTCACAATCCTGGTTGGGTGATTGCTAATGCTCGTCGCCGTGCTGAAAAGATTATGGATGGGGGTAAAGCCGAATACTACTACTACGCGGTTGAATGGTTGAAAAAGGCACGTATCGCCTACTTGGAATCTGGCAAGAAAGCTGATTGGTTAACCTATCGGGAAAACTTGATGCAAACCCACGCTCGTAAACGTAAATTGATGGAAATGTTTCAGCAAAGGGGTATGGACTAAACAATATACAAAACAGATTAGAGGCTGAAGAAACCAGATAATCCTTAATCTGCGATTACCTACAGATGAACATAATATCCTCGTAGGGGCGCACAGCTAGCTGTGCGCCCCTACCCATGTACGTCATTACAGATTGAATACCATTGATAATTTTAAGTCTGCAATAACCAAATAATTTAGCTTTTAAATTGAGATTTGCCGAAGATATCAACATTAGCGGCAAAAGATGAAGTAAGATTCACATCTGAAGCAGTCCCCGTACAATCCCATAGTTCTCAGCAAAAAATAGTCCAGTGCGATGATTGATAAATATCCCCAGAATCTTATAGTATCCTGCTTACCGCTGAGTATGCTTGTATTACTTAGCAGCATATCTTCCAGTCCACTGAAAGCTGAGGCTGTTGATACTACACAACTACCAGCTAGTAATTTCATCCTGTCGCAACAACTCCCACCACCACAGGATGTCCAACCACCCTCACCTTCACCACTTCCCTCACCTGAACTACCACAACCACTCCCCCCACCAGCAGAACTATTTCCCCCCTCTGTCCCAACTCCCAAACCTGAGGAACCACTCCCTGGCAACTTTCCTCAAACTATTGTTGTTGAACGGTTTGAAGTTATTGGTAGCACAGTCTTCAGTCCTGAAGAGTTAGCCCTCGCCACTGCTGAATTTACCAAACGACCGATCTCGCTGACTGAAGTGTATCAAGCACGGTCTAAAATTACTGATTTATACGTCCAAAATGGTTACATTACTTCTGGTGCTTATATCCCGCCCCAAACAATCCAATCCGGTGTTGTAAAGATTCAGGTGGTCGAAGGTAAATTAGAAGACATCCAGATAACTGGAACTCGGCGATTGAATCCGAATTATGTCCGCAGCCGACTAGCAATAGCGACAACAGCGCCTCTGAATCGGCAGCGTCTACTAGAGGCACTGCAACTATTACAACTTAATCCTTTGATTCAAAACGTGTCTGCTGAACTATCAGCAGGATCACGCACAGGTGCGAGTCTTCTAGAAGTCAAGGTCAGTGAGGCAAAAACCTTTAGTAGCCAAATAGTTCTTGATAATGGGCGATCGCCTAGCGTTGGCAGTTTTCGCCGCCGATTACAATTGAATGAAGCCAACTTATTAGGACTGGGAGATGCTTTGGGTATAGCTTACACTAATACCGATGGTAGCAACTCCTTTGATGCCAGCTATACATTACCACTCAATCCCCGCAACGGGACACTTACCTTCAACTATGGCATCACATCAAGCAATGTCATTGAACCTCCTTTCAACGTTTTAGATATCCAATCGGATTCTCGCTATTACGAACTGACATTCCGCCAGCCAATAGTCCAAACTCCTACACAAGAATTCGCCCTTGGGTTGACAGCCTCTCGACGGGAAAGTGAAGCCTCTTATATCGACATAGAACGACTACCTTTCCCCGGTTTAGGCGCTGATGAACAGGGGCGCACCAGGGTATCTGCGTTACGATTTTTTCAAGAATGGACGAGTCGTAACAGTCGTGAAGTCATCGCCCTACGCTCTCAATTCAATTTGGGCATCGATGTGTTGAATCCCACGATTAATCAAAATCCTCCCGATAGCCGTTTTTTTGCTTGGCAAGGACAAGCACAGTGGGCACGCCTTTTAGCTCCTGAAACATTACTTTTACTTCGTTTAAATACACAACTCGCATCCAGGACACTTTTGCCTTTAGAGCAATTTGGCTTAGGTGGGCAGGATAGTATTCGCGGCTACCGTCAAGATTACCTGCTGACGGATAATGGCACTTTTGTTTCTGCGGAAGTGCAAGTACCGATTCTGCGCTTACCCCAGATAGCTAGCACGTTACAGGTTATCCCCTTTGTGGATTTTGGTGTTGGCTGGAATAGTTCGGCTAGAGAGAATCCCGACCCTAATACTTTAGCTTCTGTTGGTCTGGGGTTGCGTTGGTCACAAGGCGATCGCTTCACGGTTCGTCTTGACTGGGGCATTCCTTTAGTATCTGTTAACTCGAATGATAGAACATTACAAGAAAACGGACTGTATTTTAGTTTATTCTATAATCCTTTTTAAAATTTAGGGGTTTATTCTCATTCCCTTCTGTTCCTGCTCCATTAAAGCAACTGGCGTGCTCAGATGTTTTTTCTCCTGTGGGATACGCCCAATTAATTTAATTCCTGCCTTGCTCTTATCTATTTTGCAAAATCCCGTGAAACAGTACTATTTGACTGATTAAAAAATAAAAATCAGACGGTTATTTATATAATTCGGAGTTTCCTCACCACTCAGAATAAAAATCCGCAAATATACCATGTGTTCTGTTCAGTGTTTGATTTTATTCTGGGTATCCTAAGCAAAGGCTAGGTTAGATGATATAGACGAAGGAGCAAAGTTTATAACTAATGTATGAGTGGAGAAAACAGCTAGACCTTCTACCGCAAAAACTGATTAAACAATTAGCCATCTCATTCCAGAAAGTTGACCATGAAGAGAAGGGCTAGTTTGTACCTTCATACCCCTTTTGGAATCATAGACGGTGATAAATTTGATTGAACTAATTTTCCCATAAGTTCAGACTTTCAGGCTCCACCTCTGAGAGTATTATTTTTCAGACTAAGACATAAAAATATGAGAATTTGAGGAACAGCCATGCTAGGAAATGAGCGGGAAAAAATACGTCATCTTTTGGTCATTCAAGACCTGCAAGGGCGGCGAACTGTCCCCTTGCAAGAGACTACTTATTCTCTGGGACGGCATCCTGCAAACACTATTGTCTTAGCTTCCCGGTCAGTATCAATGCAACATGCAATTTTATTCCGAGTAACTGTTCCAGAGACTGACCAATACGGCTTTCAGATTATTGATGGCAACTACAAGGGGAAAGGGAGTACTAATGGCTTATTTGTTAATGGTAGTAAATGCTTCTCCCATAATCTCAGAAATGGAGATGTTATTGCCTTTGGCAGTAATCAAGCTCAAGCTAAATATTATGCTATTTCCAACATTTCAGAACAAGCATTTTCAGAATCTTGTGATGTTGAAGACTTATCTGGTTTCCTATCAGAGCAAGCCAGCCCTGCCAATCCTTTTCAAACCCTAGCTATCGATCCCAGCTTTGAAGCAGCGAGTGAGTCTGCCCTAGCTCGCCTAGCATCCTTCCCTGAACTTATCCCCAATCCAATTATTGAGATGGATTTCGAGGGAACAGTGACTTATCTCAATCCAGCTGCAGCTCTCAAGTTTCCCAAACTCAGGGAAGTTGGAACCAAACACCCGATTTTAACAGGACTTCTAATTGAAGTTAACAATCTAGAAAAAAAATCTTTTGTGCGGGAGGTAGAAGTAGGTACAGAAGTTTTTGAACAATCCGTTCTCTACCTTCCTGAAAGTGATTTAATTAGAACTTTTATTATTAGGGATATTACAGAGCAAAAACAAGCCACGGCCGAACTGCGCCAGCGCGATCGCTTGTTACAAGCAGTTGCAGAAGCTGCCAATTATTTGCTAGGGGAAATGAATTACGAAACTGGTATTGATCGAGCTCTAGCTATAGTGGGTGAAGCAGCCAAAGCAGATCGTGCCTATCTCTTTCAGAACCATCCCCATCCTGCTACAGGGGAAATAGCAGTCAGCCTACGGTTTGAATGGACGCACTCCTTTATTGAACCTACGCACCAGCATTGGCAGAATCAGCCTTATCAAGCTTCTGGATTAGCTCGTTGGTACGCTGTTCTTTCTAGCGGCCAGTCGATTAGCGGAATCACCCAAACATTTCCTGTCGCTGAACAAGAATTGTTGATTCGAGATGGCATTAAATCCCTTCTCCTGGTACCTCTCCGGTTGGAGAAAGAGTGCTGGGGTTACCTTGGCTTGGCAGACTGCACCTTTGAGCGCCATTGGTCAAAGCACGAAGAATCTACCCTTTTGACGATGGCGGCCAGTATCATTGGTGCGCGGCAGCGTCAGCAAGTAGAAGAAAAGATTCGCTACCAAGCTCTTCATGACGTGCTGACAGGGTTGCCCAATCGCTTACTATTTAATGAACTGCTCAGTAAAACTCTGCCTAACGCTACTCGGAATGGTGAAAGTTTAGCTGTGATCTTCGTCGACCTGGATCGCTTCAAGGTCATTAATGACACTCTGGGGCACACTTTGGGAGACCAATTGTTACAAAGCGTTGCTCAAAGATTAAAAGACTCACTCAGAGGCGGAGATACTGTAGCCCGTTGGGGAGGTGATGAGTTCACTATCTTACTCCCGCGAGTGAATGATATTGAAGAGGTAACCCTGGTGGCGGATAGAATCTTACAAGCCTTAGAGGATGCTTTCCATCTCCAAGGGCATGAACTTTATGTGACTGCTAGCCTTGGTATTGCGTTGTTTGATAACAACAGTCCTGATGTCGAAACGCTAATCCAGCACGCAGATGCCGCTTTATACTACGCCAAGGACAAAGGACGGAATAACTACCAATTCTACAGTGTTTCCCTGAGCGCCAAAAATCCTGAACTCCTGACTTTAGAAAAGAGCTTGCGCTATGCCCAAGAACGCAAAGAATTTAAGGTGTACTATCAGCCTCGTGTGAACATTGCCACAGGAGAAATTACTGGTATGGAGGCTTTGTTGCGTTGGCAACACCCAGAAATGGGATTGGTCGCACCCAGTGTTTTTATTCCCCTTGCCGAAGAAAGTGGATTAATTATCCCCATCGGCGAATGGGCGCTGCGGACGGCTTGTAGCCAAAATAAAGTATGGCAAGATGCCGGATTGCCACCCATGACGATCGCTGTTAATCTTTCTCTTAAGCAGTTCCGCCAACCTAAATTGGTGGAGATTGTAGCTACAGTTTTAGAACAAACGGGGCTGGAACCGCGCTTTTTAGAATTAGAAATTACCGAAACCACAGCGATTGAGGATTTGTACTTTACCAGAAGCGTGTTACAAAATCTCCAGCAGATGGGTGTTCATATCTCCATTGATGACTTTGGTACGGGTCATTCCTCGCTCTCGCGCCTACAGCTTTTGCCCCTGCACAATCTAAAAATAGATAAATCTTTCATTCAAGATTTGACCGTGGATGTCAAAGTAGCTCATATTATTAGGGCCATAGTTACCTTGGGCCAGAGTTTGGGATTGAAGTTGACAGCCGAAGGGGTAGAAAAGGAAGAGGAGTTGGAGTTTTTAAAATCTATCAACTGTGAGGATGTACAGGGTTTTCTATTCTATCGCCCGCTTTCTGCCCAGAAAGCAACAGAAATCCTCGAAAGTAAACGACCAATGCTCTAGTAGGAACTGTTTGTACTAGTGACGATACAATAGCATTCATCGTCTTGCTGCCAACCTTTTTCGTCCTATGCTGCCAGTCATCTATTCCGACGAATTTTTAGATCACAAGACTGGAAAATACCATCCCGAAAGACCAGAACGTTTGATAGCGATCGCTACTGCCCTAAAAGCAGCTACATTCGCAGATAAAATTGCCTGGCGATCGCCCACACCGGCATTAGAACAAGTATCACTGATGTCTATGTTGGTTAGAGCGCATAGCCCAGACTACATCAAAAAACTTTGGCAAATCGCTGCTAGTGGCGGCGGTCCTTTGGATGGAGATACGCCAGTTTCCCCGCGTAGTTATGATGTGGCATTGTTGGCAGTCAGTGCATGGTTGGATGGAGTTGAGGCTGTGTTAAATTCGGCTAATCCGGCTTTTGTACTAGCGCGTCCCCCAGGACACCATGCAGAAAGTGATGCAGGAATGGGCTTTTGCCTATTTTCTAATGCTGCGATCGCAGCTTTATTTGCCCTCGAACAACCCGGAATTAACCGCGTTGCCATCCTCGATTGGGATGTGCATCACGGTAATGGTACTCAGGCAATCGTCGAAACTGAAGCACGCATCGCCTACTGTTCTCTACATCAGTATCCCTGCTATCCCGGTACTGGAAGATCGGCAGAACGCGGTTTTCATAATAATGTCTTAAATTTACCTGTACCCCCTGGTAGTGATATTGCAATATATCAGCCACTATTTGAAAAACAGGTAGTACCGTTTTTAGCCAACTTTCAAGCGGATTTGCTGATTGTAAGTGCTGGTTATGATGGCAATGCCGCAGATCCTTTAGCAAGTATCAATTTGCAGCCAGAAGACTACGCTTTATTTACTGATTATTGTCTAGGGATAACTCGTAAAATTCTGTTTGGCTTAGAAGGTGGTTACGACTTTGATTCTCTTTCTCAATCAGTCGTAGCGACAATTGAACAGTGTTTACCTAACTCAATGAGAAGGCTCTCGCCATAATCTTTGATTATGTTGGAATCTTTCGCTAACCCTTGTCAGTGTAGTGGTGAGAGGATGTCAATTTAGGTACTTTCTTTTTTTTTAGGTAAAATCTCGGAATTAATAATTGGCTAACTTTCGTATATGCACTGAGATCAGAGTAATCCTATTTGATTTGTAGCTCAGATTCCCGACTTCTCCAGAAACCGGGAATCTTCTTGTATATTTCCTTTGGATTTCACAACATAATCTGTAAAAATAGGCAATTTATGCATATTTATTGTCATGATTCTTTGTGAGTTAGTTGACTAATTTAACAACTATTTTTACGTAAATTTAGGGTGAAACAACTTATGCTCTCAACTCAACCTAAGTAATTTCTTTTACAAAGGCTTTCTAAAATTCATCAAATCTTCAGAAATAAAAAGTTTGAATAGTGTTCTGAAAGAGCTAAAGTTTTGTTAAGATGCAATTGCTAGCAGTTTCTCAACGAAATTCACCTATCGGTGTGTGGAGAAATAAAAAGTACTAGCAGCACAAATTTCAAAAGGTGAAGCAATGACCACCTACATTTTTTTCGATGAAGCTTTACGGATGCTGACCAATGCCTATTTGTTGTCAGGAGTACTGTTAATAGCAGCTTCTGGTATAGGTTTGGCGGTAATTGAAACAATAGAAAAGGCAGGAGAACGCTAAGTTTATAAATGGCAGTGTAGTTCTTGCCAAAAACCATTGGGTGCAAGTGTTCGCCGTGAATAAATCTTGGGAACACTAAAGCATGAAAGTCTCACAGCGTTGCAGCTTTAGCTGGAAATCCATCAAACATACAGCTAACTGTAGCGCTATTGAGACCCTAAGCAAGGAGTTACTACAATGGGTCTATTCGACGCTGTGTTGGGCACAGAAAGCCAAACCCAAACAGCACTCAATCCAGCGGAAGCTTTCGCTGTCATTATCTTGATGGCAACAGCGTCAGACGGTTCCCTTTCTGTTGAGCAAGCAAATTCTATCACTTCTGTGCTGTCTCGGATGAAACTTTTTAAAAGTTATCCTCATGAGATGATGAACAGTCTGTTTGAGAAAATCTTAGGTCTTCTCCAAGGAGATGGTTTTAATACTTTATTTAATGCAGCCAAAGATTCTTTATCTCAAGACTTGCGAGAAGCGGCTTTTGCAGTAGCGACTGATTTAGTCTTAGCTGAAGGTATCGTAGCTGAAGAAGAAAAAAACTTCTTAAATGATTTATATCAAGCTTTAGGTATTTCTAGTAAGATAGCAATACAAATTGTGCAAGTAATTTTAATTAAAAACCGGGGATAGGGCGATAAAATATATGCTTAATTAAACTATATAAATAGCTTATAAACAAAGCGTGCCAAAGGAGTTAAACTTCTTTGGCACTATTTTTGGTGTTATTGTGACTAGACTTATACCAATTCTGTATGAAGATGCGCTAAACCTAAGTAAAAGAAAGAAAAACGAACCGCAAAGGACACAAAGGACACAAAGAAAGAAGTTAAAAGGGTTTGGCGCAGCCTCACAAAGAAATGGTATTAGATTCGTGCCTTTTTCAAGAAGTCGCAAATCTTGTTGTTCAATGCAGTCTTGTGTCATAATTCGATTTTATAATTTTGAACTTTAAATTGAAAATTACTTATGCGTTGTTCTGCCACCCTAACCCAACTGGTTGAAGTTCTTTTAGCTAGTCCGATAAACTTATCTGAAACTGCTTTAACACAAGTAAGTCGCGGTATCCAAACAGATAGCCGTTCTCTAAAGCCGGGTGAAGTATTTTTAGCTTTGCGAGGTGAGAAGTTTGATGGACATGAATTTGTGGCAACTGCGATCGCAAAGGGTGCTTTAGCTGCCATTGTGGATTTTGAATACGAAAATCCCGGTTTTCCGGTATTGCAGGTAAAAGACACCCTCCAGGCGTATCAGAAAATTGGCAGATGGTGGCGCGATCGCTTTAACATTCCTGTAATTGGCGTAACAGGTTCCGTGGGTAAAACTACAACCAAAGAATTAATTGCGGCAGTTTTGGCAACAAAGGGACGAGTTCACAAAACTTATGGAAATTACAACAACGAAATCGGTGTCCCGAAAACTCTCCTAGAACTTGGCGCAGAAGATGACTACGCCGTGATTGAAATGGCGATGCGGGGTAGGGGACAAATTGCCGAACTGACGCAAATAGCGCGTCCAACAATTGGAGTGATTACCAATGTGGGGACGGCACATATTGAGTTACTCGGTTCCGAAGAAGCGATCGCTCAGGCAAAATGTGAATTGTTAGCTGAAATGGCTGCTGATAGTGTGGCAATTCTCAACTACGATAATCCTCTATTAATAGCCACAGCAGCAAAATTTTGGCACGGAGAAGTTTTAACTTACGGTTTTTCTGGTGGAGATATCCAAGGGCAATTAATTGATAACGAGACTGTAGAAGTTGCCGGAATCCAACTACCTCTACCTTTACCTGGCCGTCACAATGCGACTAATTTCTTGGCGGCTTTAGCGGTAGCAAAGGTGTTAGGAATTGATTGGGCAAGCCTCAAAGCAGGTGTGATGGTGGATATGCCCACAGGGCGATCGCAGCGATTTACCTTACCCAACGATGTGGTAATTTTAGATGAAACTTATAATGCTGCACCAGAAGCTATGATCGCAGCGTTGCAATTATTGGCAGACACACCCGGAAAGCGAAAGATTGCCGTGTTAGGTGCAATGAAAGAATTGGGAGAGCGATCGCAACAATTGCACCAGCGAGTGGGAGAAACAGTGAAAAAGTTGAATTTAGACGGCTTGTTGGTTTTGGTAGATGGACAAGATGCCGAAGCGATCGCTCTTAGTGCCGAGGGTGTGCCATCGGAGTGTTTTGCAACTCATGCCGAGTTGGTGGCTAGGTTGAAGGCATTTGTGCAAGCAGGCGATCGTTTATTATTCAAAGCCGCCCATTCTGTGGGACTAGATCGGGTAGTCAATCAGTTACGTGCAGAATTTCCCAAATGAATCCGCCTCTTTGCAACTTGTCACCCAGAAAACATTGCTTCAGAACGAGTTTTGCAGATAATCGGAATGCAGCAGGAAGGGTCTTTGCGAGAACACCATTGGATTAGGGGAGAATAGCGAGACTCTTAGCTATATGCCATCCTTGAGCATGAATGGAGAGGCGTCAAATGATGATGTTCTGAAAAGATCACCTATAGACGCCCGATAGGCAGAAAAGCGCAAAGTCTTTTTTAACGTCCTGATGTCGTGGAGAGTAAGTATAGATTTCAGACGTTGCTGGAAAGACTAGCGCTGTTACTGTAACGTCTTTGAAAAAGAATTGCTCCCAAATTAGTCACCAAACACGTAATTGCTAGCCACAGCAAGATGTAAGTGGGAGCCATCACCACGCCAATCATGAACCAGGTATATACATGCAGGATCATTACAGAAGCGAAAAAGCTGGCAATTCCAGCAGATTGCCACACTTGATGTGATGGGCGACGTAAGGCTACCAGACCCATTGTTAAAATTGTGACAAGCAAGTTCGCTGGTACGAGAAACGCACAAATACTTATGCAGTTACCACGAGAGAACTCTACTAAGGTGTTAAAATCGAGCATTCATTTTGTTGGGATAGATGTTAGCTTTTTAAGAACTTAATTTATTTTAAAATAACTAAATTTACATTAACAGGTGAGTGAGTAATCACATTGCAAACATAACATAAATTAAAATATTAAGTTGCGTTTTGATACTACTCAATAGTTAGTTAATTATAAAGATTTTGGATAAGTAGGGTGGAAAACACCCACCCTAGCTGAATTAACCCGGTAAAATCACGGTATCGATAACGTGTACCACGCCATTATCAGCTTCGATATCTGCTGCTAAAACTGTGGCATTTTTAACTTCAAAACCATCTAAAGAATGAATTTTAATAGGTGAACCTTCCACAGAATTAACCGTGCCGAGTTCTGCCAAATCAGCCTGTAGCAGCTTTCCTGGAACGACATGATACTTTAAAATTCGCGTTAGCTGGGGAATATTTTGTAACAGGGTCTGGATAGTTCCCGCTGGTAACTTAGCAAAAGCATCGTCATTTGGCGCAAAGACAGTGAACGGGCCAGGACTTTTTAATGTTTCTACTAAACCAGCAGCTTGTACAGCCGCTACCAGTGTTTTGAAGGACTCAGATGTAACAGCAATATCAACAATATCAGCCATATACCTTACCTAAATTTTTGCAAAAGAATTTAAAGGATAATAAACCTATTTGAAGTTTTATTAAATAGGGAATGGGGGAGAATAGGGGCAAAAGATTAAAAGTTAAATTCTTTGCCAATTCCCAATACCCATTAATTATTAGCTTTCCAGCTTGCTAGATCGGTTAAAGAGCGATCGCGGTAACGTCCATAACGCTCTTGTTTACTTTTGATTTTTGCACCCAATTCGGGGAAAATCCCAAAGTTGGGCGGCATTGGTTGGAAATGCTTCGGCGAAGCGGAACTAATAAATTCAAATAACGCACCCATCATTGTTGTGGCTGGTAAAACCAAAGCTTCTTTACCCAAAGCTAGCCGCGCTGCATTAATTCCCGCCAAGCAGCCACCCGCAGCCGCTGCGGTATAGCCTTCAGTACCAATCAACTGTCCAGCAGCTAACAATGTCGGACGCTCTTTAAATTGCAAAGTAGGATGCATTAGCTGAGGAGCATTAATAAAAGTATTGCGGTGCATCACTCCCAACCGCACAAACTCCGCCTTTTCCAAACTTGGAATTAGCTGAAATATTCGCTTTTGCTCACCCCAGCGCAGGTTAGTTTGGAATCCTACCATGTTCCACAGTTGACCGGCTTTATCTTCTTGTCGCAACTGCACCACAGCATAAGGACGTTCCCCTGTGCGAGTATCTGACAATCCCACTGGCTTTAGGGGGCCATAGCGCATGGTATCTTCCCCCCGGTGTGCTAGTTCTTCAATGGGTAAGCAAGCTTCAAAAAATTTTGCCGTTTCCCGTTCAAAATCTTTGAGTTCTGTTTGTTCAGCTTTACAAAGTTCTTCTCGAAACCGCAAATACTGCTCTTTATTCATTGGGCAGTTGAGATAAGCGGCTTCACCTTTGTCATAACGTGATGCCATAAAGGCAACGTCACGGTTAATCGATTCTCCCACAATAATCGGACTAGCCGCATCGAAAAAGCTGAGGTATTCCATCCCAGTAAAGCGGCGTAAATCTTCTGCTAAGTCGGGGCTAGTTAAAGGCCCAGTTGCCAAAACCACAATTCCTTCGGGAATCGCAGACACTTCACCCCGGCGGAATTCAATTAAAGGATGATGTGCTAAGGTTTGAGTCAAATCTTGGCCAAATTGTCCCCTATCTACCGCTAGCGCCCCACCCGCAGGAACGGCGTGTTCATCAGCTTTCGAGATGACGATAGAACCCAGTTGACGTAATTCTTCGTGCAATAATCCAGCCGCGCGATCGCTTGCCATTGCCCCAAAGGAATTACTACAAACTAATTCTGCCAAATCTTCTGTATGATGAGCAGGACTGAAGCGTTTTGGACGCATTTCATGCAGAATTACTGGCACTCCTGCTTGGGCTATTTGCCACGCAGCTTCAGTTCCAGCTAGTCCACCTCCAATTACTTGTATCGGTTGTTGTTCCATAGTTAAATTTTTAGTTCCTATATCATAAGTATCCACCAGCATCACAGAAGTAAAATTAAATAAAAACAGGCTAACTCATCACTACTTCTGTAAATACAACAACAGCAATTAGGCTAACCTAAGATGCTTAGACAAAAAGCGGATTGTCGCCAGACATTGCTTGTTTGAACTTATTCCTTGAGAGGCTTTTGCTGTACTGCTTGCTGGACTTGTGCAACATCCAAATCTAACGCCTGTGATATCTGTTCCGCACTTAAACCCAGTGCTAGCAGTTTAGGTACAGCTTCTAATTTTGCCTCAAAACGACCTTCTTGTTTACCTTCTTCTTTGCCTTCTTCTTTAGCTTCTTGATAAACCCGTGTTTGCTTCAACTCACTTAACCCAAACATCGCCTCTATCTCCTCTCGACTTATATTAGGCAATTTATAAACCAGGATTGTCTCTATTAATTCTAGTAATTGTTTTTGTGGCAGTTGCAAATTTACCGCTTGTTTAGTACGGTTAATTAGTTCTTTGGCGGTAGTAATAGTTGTATCTTCATTTTCAATTACTAATTTGATGGTAGCAATACCTATTGGGAGTGATGCAGCTTCACCTAGTTCATCCAAGTAAATTATACTAATACGATCACTATTGAAGAATTCGTAGCAATCTTGTCGCTCCCCAGTATCTATATTCCTTCTGGGATAAATCACCACTCCTCGCCAAGAATTTTGAGATTTCTTTTGCCGCAAATAGAGAAATACTTCCGAAACTAAGCGTAAATAAATATCTGAGTCTGGTTGAAATTGAACTTCAACGAAATAAATCGGATTTTCTTCGTCTTGAGTGGGAAGAAATACACCATCTATTCTAAAGGCAGTTTGTTTTATTTCAACTGAAGAGAATTGATAGGTATTTGCAGTTTCAGGAGGATTGCCAATCAGTTCAAAGAAGATACTGGGGAATTCTTGAAATAAGCGATAGAATATGCTGTCAGTTTTCACTCTGGATGTTGTAGCACAATTTTGAACTTCAGCAATTTTATAATGTGCTGCTCTCTGATTGCATAAATTATCCCAGGTGGAAAACTAGCTATTCGTCAGCTTCTTGTATTTTTTGATAATAAATTCCATACTTATGGAAATTTCCGATCGCGCACTTCCACGGCATAATCTTGCACGGCTTTGGTAATCGTCTCCCGCAAGTTGGTGTAAACCTTGGCGAATGGTGGATGCTTCTCGGCAAGTCCGATTACATCTGAGGTAACTAAAACCTGTCCATCGCAGTGAGTTCCTGCACCGATACCAATTGTCGGAATACTCAATTTTTGTGTAATCTGCATTGCCAAATCTGCGGGTATATGCTCTAAAACTAGAGAAAATACACCTGCTTGTTCGAGAGCGATCGCTTCTTGTAAAATCCTCTCACTCGCTTCTTGGGTTTTCCCTTGTTGTCGCAAACCGAGTTGATGTACAGATTGCGGTGTCAAACCTACATGACCCATTACCGGAATTCCAGCTTGTACCAAACGAGCCACAGTTTCTGCGATCGCTGGATAGCCACCTTCCAATTTTACCGCTTGAGCGCCCGTTTCCTTCAGTATTCGCCCAGCTGAATGCATTGCTTGCTGGAGACTTTCTTGATACGTCAAAAATGGTAAATCTACAACTAATAATGCACGTTTAACCCCACGGCGCACAGCTTTGGCATGATATATTACCTCATCCAAAGTTATTGGCAGTGTTGTTTCATACCCTAGGACCACTGCCATAGAGTCACCCACGAGGATTAAGTCTACACCAGCTGCGTCGAGGAGTTGAGCGATCGCATAATCCCAGGCGGTCAACGCCACAATTGAACGTCCCTGTTGTTTCCATTGAATTAATTGCTGGGTAGTGATTGCCATTTTTAATTAGGGGATAGGGGATAGGGGATAGGTAATAGGGGATAAGTGATAAGTGATGGGCTATCAGAAAGAATTCAGTCCCCTGTACCCTGTAACCTGTCCCCTAGTCCCTACTTCACGGCGCGACTGAAAGCAATATGGGGTTTTGCACTGTCCGTTTTGGGCATTAACCAAGCTAGACCTTGACTAGTGCCGATCCATAATTTATTGCCAATGTCAGGTGCAAGGGCTAGAACCCGACTAGAAGGAAGTCCAGCAACTTCTGCATCTAACACAGCTCCTGTATTTGGATTTAATCGTAACAAACCATTGTTAGTCCCGACCCAGACACTACCATCTTTGGCAAAACGTACTGCTGTCACGTCACGCCCACGCAAACGAGTCACAGAGCGCAACACTGCCCCAGTTTTTGGGTTAATAACTAGCAAATTATTTGGCATTCCGGCCCAAATTAATCCTTCTGGACTAATAGCTAAAGCTTGGACAGTCGTGCCTGGTAAATTGGTTATTCGCTTCATAATCGCAGCACTAGCAGTATTTACCCGCACCAATCCATCAAGGGTGCCAACCCACAGTTGACCTTCAGCATCTAAAGTCAGGGTGTTGGCGCTGACACCAGGCAGATTTTTTAATGTCGTCATAATCAAGCCTTGGTCGGGACTAATTAGGGCTAAACCGCTATCGGTTCCAGTCCACAAATAACCCCGTTTGTCAAGTAACAGTGACAACACTCGTTTAGAAGGCAAAAATAAATTCTGCGCGGTGATTTCACTAGTGCGGGGGTCTACTCGGAACAGTCCTTCATAACTTCCTACCCACAAACGTCCTACTTTGTCTTGAGCTAAAGCACCAATGGCAACATTCGGTAAACTAACACGGGAAATAATCTTGCCGGTTTTAGGATCAATCCGCGATAATCCCCGCCAAGAACCTACCCAAAGATTACCTGTAACATCTCCCAGTAAGTTACCAACCCGATAATCAGTTTCTGGCGAATTTTCTTGCACTCCCCGCTCATTGGGTAAAGGTTCTACTCGCGGTGGCGGTGCAGAAGGTGGGTAAGCGGGGGTTAGATCAGATGAATTAATGTCAGGGGTTTTTTGCGCCCATCCCATATTTGGCAAAGCTATCAACCCCAGCAAGATGGAAGTAATCAATAAACTAGTACGCTTGCAAAACAATACCACGGTGAAATTTCCTTTGGAGACACTACCTATAGCCGTTACCTAAACTGGCTTTGGGTTAATTTCAGTGTTCCCCTAGCTGGGTTTTTTTAAACGTCATCTGGAATTTTTCTCAAATTTGTCATTAGTCATTGGTCATTTAGTCAAGAGTTGGAAATTCTTCCCCTGCTTCCCCCACTCCCCAAAAGCTTCTTTACAGTTATTGATGACACCTTGTAAAGCTTTTGTAACAAAATGTTTAAATCTTTATGTAATAACAAAATTAAATAGATAAGTTAAAAACTTTCAAAGAATAACTTATCGAATTCTTGATATATTGTGAAACAAGTTACAAATTACGTGGTGTGCAATTTTTTATCTTTCGTTCATCACTCTGCTAAATCTGTGTCAAGTAAATTCTTTTCTGGTATCTTTTCCAACAACGGTCAAGATAGAAGGAGTGTAGAGGCGGGAATGTGTGCCAGCCAGCCCAATCCCCTGAATACCCCGATTTGTGGGGGAATTATCTAAATCAATCCGCAAAAAACGGAAGTTTTGGTGAAATTGAGAAGGTTTAGTCGGGTGCGAAGAAGAGGTAAAAAAGAATTTTGATTCGTAGGAAGAGGGAACAGTAGAAGCGCTAGGTCGTGTACCCCTAGAAGGGGAGAACACTGGTGAGGAGGGCTACCACCGCTACCAAAGTGTCCGCCGCACAAAAACTGCTAACCTCTGCCAAAGTTAACCCCTAACAAAAATTTTTCCTGATCTTCCCCTCGCTCAAGGGGGGAAAGAGCGGGGTGAGGGGAAGTTGCACAAAACGTGATTTGATAATTAATTAAGAGTGATTTCAGGGAAGGATAAAATATGTCTTACGCTCAAACGAAGACTCAGAGCAAGTCTGGGTATCAAGCCGGGGTTAAAGATTACAGACTAACTTATTACACACCCGATTACACACCAAAAGATACCGATCTTCTAGCTGCGTTCCGCATGACACCTCAGCCTGGTGTTCCTCCCGAAGAAGCAGGTGCGGCTGTTGCGGCTGAATCTTCCACAGGTACTTGGACAACTGTGTGGACAGATTTGCTCACCGACCTAGATCGCTACAAAGGTCGTTGCTATGACATCGAACCAGTTCCCGGCGAAGACAACCAGTACATCTGCTACGTTGCCTATCCTCTGGACTTGTTTGAAGAAGGTTCTGTAACCAACGTATTGACCTCAATTGTAGGTAACGTATTTGGTTTCAAAGCTCTGCGGGCACTGCGTCTAGAAGACATTCGCTTTCCAGTAGCTTACATCAAGACCTTCCAAGGGCCTCCTCACGGTATCCAAGTTGAGCGCGACAAGTTAAACAAATACGGTCGTCCTTTGCTGGGTTGTACCATTAAGCCCAAATTGGGTCTTTCCGCTAAGAACTACGGACGTGCTGTATACGAGTGCTTACGCGGTGGTTTGGACTTCACCAAAGACGACGAAAACATCAACTCCGCACCATTCCAAAGATGGCGCGATCGCTTCTTGTTCGTAGCTGAAGCTATCAACAAAGCTCAAGCAGAAACCGGTGAAATTAAAGGTCACTACCTAAACGTCACCGCTCCTACTTGCGAACAAATGCTGCAACGGGCTGAGTACGCTAAAGAACTCAAAATGCCCATCATCATGCATGACTACCTCACCGCAGGTTTCACCGCCAACACCACATTGGCTCGTTGGTGCCGTGATAACGGTATCTTGCTGCACATTCACCGTGCTATGCACGCTGTAATTGACCGTCAAAAGAACCACGGTATCCACTTCCGTGTATTGGCTAAAGCTCTACGTTTATCTGGTGGCGACCACATCCACACTGGTACAGTAGTTGGTAAGTTGGAAGGTGAGCGCGGCATCACAATGGGCTTCGTTGACCTGTTGCGTGAAAACTACATTGAGCAAGACAAGTCTCGTGGTATCTACTTTACCCAAGACTGGGCTTCTCTACCTGGTGTAATGGCAGTTGCTTCTGGTGGTATCCACGTATGGCACATGCCCGCGCTGGTAGAAATCTTTGGTGATGACTCCGTACTACAATTCGGTGGTGGTACTCTGGGTCACCCTTGGGGTAACGCTCCTGGTGCAACCGCTAACCGCGTTGCCTTGGAAGCCGTTGTTCAAGCTCGTAACGAAGGCCGCAACTTGGCTCGTGAAGGTAACGATATCATCCGCGAAGCTGCCAAGTGGTCTCCTGAACTAGCTGTTGCTTGCGAACTGTGGAAAGAAATCAAGTTCGAGTTTGAAGCAATGGATACCGTCTGATCTGAGTTAACAGTTAAGAGTTAAGAGTTAAGAGTTAGGATTTGCATTAATTCATAACTCATAACTCATAACTCATAACTCTTCAGGGCTGGGGTCAAGCATGAATCTTAAGCAAATTGCGAAGGACACAGCCAAAACTCTCCAAAGCTATCTGACTTATCAGGCTCTAAGGACAGTATTGGCACAGCTAGGCGAAACGAATCCTCCATTAGAACTTTGGCTGCATAACTTTTCGTCTGGCAAAATTCAAAATGGTGAGTCATACATTGAGCAACTGTTGCAAGAAAAACCAGATTTGGCTTTGCGAATCATGACTGTCAGAGAACACATTGCGGAAGAAATTGCAGAATTTTTACCGGAAATGGTTCGCACTGGCATTCAGCAAGCCAACATGGAACAGCGTCGCCAGCATCTAGAACGCATTACACGAATAGACACATCTAACCCCAGTCTGCAACCAGAACAGCAAACAACTTCAGATCAGAATTTGGATAACTTATCCAATTAGTTCGGTCAACCTAGTAGTAAAAATCGCAACCCATTATCAAAAGCTATGCAAACTTTACCAAAAGAGCGTCGTTACGAAACCCTTTCTTACCTGCCCCCCCTGTCTGACGCTCAAATTGCCAAGCAGATTCAATACATTTTGAACCAAGGTTACATTCCAGCGATCGAGTTCAACGAAACTTCTGAGCCAACAGAATTATATTGGACAATGTGGAAGCTGCCTTTGTTCGGTGCTAAATCTACTCAAGAAGTATTGAGCGAAGTTCAAGGATGCCGTTCTCAATTTAACGGTAGCTATATTCGTGTTGTAGGTTTTGACAACATCAAGCAGTGCCAAGTTCTCAGCTTTTTGGTTCACAAACCCAACAGATACTAAAGCTAGCAAGCTTTAAATAGTTAGTTTATCCCCATAGGAGAGGTAGAATTATCTGCCTCTCCTATTTATTAGATTTTTTTTGAAACACAGAGGGGCGTGGAGTTATTCTCTATGTGCCTCTACGTTTTTTAAGAGAGTAATAATGCTACAAGAAGTAAGAATTTGTTTTGTTGGTGACTCCTTCGTTAACGGCACTGGCGACTCAGAATGTCTTGGTTGGACAGGGAGAGTATGTGCAAATGCTAATAAAAAAGGTTATGACATTACTTACTATAATTTAGGAATTAGGCGTGATACGAGTACTGATATAGCAAAGCGTTGGTTACAGGAAGTATCACTGCGTTTACCCAAAGAATATGATGGCAGAGTTGTGTTTTCTTTTGGATTGAATGACACAACAGTAGAAAATGGTAAAACTCGCGTAGATTTGGTCGATTCTATCAAAAATGCCTATGAAATTTTAAGTGAAGCTCAAAAGTTATATCCTGTTTTGATGATTGGTATAGCATCATACGCAGAACCAGAAGATAGCCAAAGAAGGAACAGAAATACTGATTTATGTAAACAGTTTGCTTTAATTTGCAATGAATTGAATATACCTTATTTAGATGTTTTTTCGATATTAGAAAAATCAAACATCTGGATTAATGAAGCAAGAGCTAATGATGGTGTTCATCCTCAAGCAGGTGGTTATACAGAATTTGCCCAAATAGTAGAAAATTGGGACGCTTGGTTAAATTGGTTTCCTCTGACCTAATTGAGCATTCAAAGTTAGGATAGTGGTAGCACCTGATTTTTATATCCAAAGGTGGTAACTATGCAGCAAATTACTCTAGCTGAAGCATCTCAACATTTACCTGACTTAATTGAAGCAGCCCTCAGTGGTGAGGAAATTATTATCATCAAAGATAATCAACCTTTGGTGAAGTTAACTCCTATCTCGCCACTTAAACACCGCCGTCAACCTGGAAGCGCAAAGGGTTTAATTACAATATCTGATGATTTTGATGAACCACTCGAAGATTTTAAGGAATATATGGAATGATATTAACCCAAGTTGCTAGTTATCAAAAAACGCTTATTTTTAAGTAAAAATATCTAAAGTTTAGTATTTTTAAATACTAAAAAATGGAGTTTTTGTATCTTATTGATACCATTCTGTGGCACTAACTAGCAACTTACGTTATTACTGTTGGATACACATACTTTTATTTGGTATGTGACTGACAATTCAAGACTTAGTAATCGAGTACTAGAGTTAATTAATGATGAAAATAATGAAATTTTGCTAAGTATCGCTAGTCTATGGGAAATAGCGATTAAACAGAATTTAGGAAAGCTTAGTTTCAATCAGCCATTCGAGATATTCATCACACAGCAACTCAACCACAACTATTTTAGGTTACTTGACATCAAAATTAGCCATGTTGCTGTTGTTGCCACATTAACTTTACATCACCGTGACCCATTCGACCGAATTTTAATTGCACAAGCACTCGCAGAAAATCTACCTATATTGAGTGCTGATAAAATTTTTGATGCATATCCAATTGAGCGTTTATGGTAGCGCTTATTTTTTACAACCAAAGGTTAAGATTAATTACAAATTCAAAGCGCTATTTCTAGGTTAGAAGATGAAAGCGCAATGTCTGAGGACAAAGCTAGGGACTGTAGACACTCATCACCCAACCGTAGAACTCGTTTTTTTCACCAATTCCCTTGAAGCTTTGCGTCGTGCTTCTACCCACTGACGATTTCGCCAGAGAATTACACCTGTAACGAATAAACCAAGCGGACTCAGACCAATCAAGGTGTATACAATTTTTGTCACTATTCCGCCATAATGACCGACATGGAGAGTGTACTGTGCTTTCATAATCCGGTTAGCAAGTGAGCCTTGCTTGGGATTATCTAACCGTAAAATGTCGCCTGTGTATTGATCAAAATAAAGGTAAGGATCTTTGTTAAATTCGTTTTCTTGAGGGAAATGCATCCAAACGTTAAAGGTATCTTCTGGTTTTTTCGCGGGAAAGAATTTATAAATTTTGGCTTCTGGTAAAGCAGCTTGGGCTTTTGTCAAAATCGCATCAATTCCCATTGGTGAAACACCTGAAACAACTTTGGATGTAACTTCCACAGGTTTTTTGGTGTTAGTTAACCAGTAAACTGCATTTTCCGCTGGAGTCCAAAACACCATAACACTCCCAGTAAAGGCGATGAGGCTCAAAACAACAACTGAAAGAATACCGCCAACTTTGTGCAAGTCGTAGTTAAGTAAATGCCAAGGTGCATTCCAGCGAATTGTCAAACTTTGAGCAATGTGTCCTCGCCGATACCACAGGATAATCCCAGTTATACCCATCAGCAGCAGAATAATGCCGCAGATACCAACCACTTGTCCACCGATGTCATTGGCAAATAAGTAAACGTGTAGTGTAATCAAAAATCCAATAACTGTTTGCTCCCAAGGACGAGAACCAAGAATTTTTCCAGTGTAAGAGTTGACATAAACATCTGTAGATTTATCCTGTGGCGATACCATCATCACCGTGTAAACTCCATCAGGTTGGTGTGGTGCGGTGATGCGATGGGTTTTGAGGTTTGGGTAAAGCTTTTGAACCGCTTCAACAATATTTTGGGGAGATATTTTGTGGAGTTACCCGCAGCAATTGGGGATTAAAAAACTGGTCAATTTCTTCGTGGAAGACTAAGAGGCTCCCTGTTAAACTGATAATAATTAACAGGATACCTGCCAAAATTCCTACGTATCGATGCAAGCTCAAGATAGATTTGCGTAGTTTCATGGCTTTTAATCGAATGGAGTTGAAGTAGTGAGGTAATTGGATGAAATTTGGTTTAAACAATTACCTCTTAAATGGTTAAAAAGTGTAATTAACTGTAGTATCTGCTCAATTAAAGTGAAGCTAGGAACAAACTTTAGAACTCTATTGAGAATGTTCCTGAAACAGAAAAAGGTGTACCTGGTTGAACCTGTAAGCGTCCACCATCTGAACCTAAGAAATATTCTGTGTTAAAAATATTTCTCAAGTTAATAGCTGCTTTCCAAGTGTCGCGCTGATAAAATAAGGCAGCATCTGTGCGGACATAACTTGGTAAGATGTAGCTATTGTCTAAATCTCCAAAGCGATCGCCAACAAAATAAACTCCTAAACCTAAGCCAAATCCTTGGAGACTCCCTTGTTGAAATGCGTATGTTGTCCACAAGCTAGCGGTGTTTTTTGGTACATTATCTCGACGCTGCCCTTCAAAACCAGAGGTATCCTTGCTGACAAAAGAATCTGTATATGCATAGGAACCTATCACCTTCCAACCAGGTAGAATTTCACCAGCAATGTCAAACTCAATTCCGCGACTTGTTTGTTCTCCGGTTTGAATTTGGTCATTTGGATCGGATGAATTAGGATCGTCAACTACTACATTTTGTTTGCGAAGGTCATAGAGTGCTAAGGCTTGCGGGGCTACAAAAAGGGCTAGGATGCAGATAGAATAAGCCTCATAGCCCTCTCTCCTTGTTGGTAGTACTTACGCTTATTAGGACTTAATCTCAATAATTCAGTGACTAACTCATAAGAATTTTCCATGAAATTGATCCAATTGTCGCCATAAAGACCAATATAAAAACTACTATGTCGTCGAACAATCCTTAAGGATTCTTTAATTCGCCCAACATATTTTTGAACACCCATGCGTTTAATTTTTTGACCAGATATAGTTGCAGCTGTATAGGCAAGTGAGATTAATAATATTAGGGAAATTAGTCTTTGTCCTGATACATTAGTATCTTCCAAGT
>NZ_WBKL01000073.1:0-15703 GCF_015714705.1 Nostoc sp. NZL
ATTTGGCTACGAACTGTTTTTTCTATACCTTCGAGGTCTATTAACTGACTCTTATCAGCTTCCGAGTACAGTAATGTTGCCAGTTCTTGTAAGCAGGCTTTGATCCGTTCTTGTTTCTCTTGGCTCATAGTCAGCGATCGCACAGGGTTATTTCCTTCTACATTTTCTCAGAAATGGTAAATCTTCCAAAACTGGATGCTCCCGACATTATGGTTCTTTGAAAATTACTCTTTCTTCTGATGCTAAGTTTGAAATATGGGTTTACAGAGCAGCTTGATACTATGTGAAATTTGTGTAATCTAACAAGACCTGTAACTTAGGAGAAATATCTCAGATGGCAAACATTGCATTGATTGTTGGGGCTGGTAGTGGACTCAGTGCATCACTAGCCCGTTTGTTTACAAAAGAAGGTTTCAGCGTCGCTTTAGCAGCACGGCAAATTGATAAGCTGAGTGCATTATCTGATGAGATTGGAGCCGTTAGTTTTGCTGCTGATGCTTCTAAAGTTGATGAAGTTGAACAATTATTCAAGGATGTGGAGCAAAAACTAGGAGTGCCAACGGTAGTTGTGTATAATCCTAGCTGGCGCGTTCGGGGTTCGCTAGTTGAACTTGACCCAGCCGACGTTGCCAAAACACTAGAAATTACTGCGTATGGCGGCTTTTTAGTAGCACAAGCAGCAGCGAAACGGATGCTAAAGTTACGTAAGGGAGCAATTTTATTTACAGGTGCTTCTGCTAGTGTTAAGGGTTATCCTCAGTCTGCGCCGTTTGCAATGGGTAAATTTGCGTTGCGGGGTTTAGCTCAAAGCATTGCGCGTGAACTAGCTCCTCAGAATATCCATGTAGCGCATTTCATAATTGATGGAGCAATTCGTTCTGCAACACGTCAGGAGGCGGATGATCAGCCTGATAGCTTGCTTGATCCGGATGCGTAGGCGTAGCCCGTCGTAGACATCGCTCAAACTTACCTTAACATTCTCCGTCAACCTCGCAGCGCTTGGACATGGGAAGTTGAATTGCGTCCTTGGGTGGAAAAATTTTGATGTCTGATACCTACGGTTAAGTTTTTTCTACTATAGTGCGAGGTGGGGGAATCGAACCCCCAAGCGTCGCTCTTGGTAAGGAACCTCTTTCGTAACTCACGCTGCTCCCAGCACATTTGGGTAGTCACCAGACCTCCGCAGCAACGCTACCCCGCATGAACCGACCGTCGTGTAGACAACAGGTGCAATCATAAGACCTTCTTTAATGTTCATGAAGAACGGAGACCATTGATGCACTGTTGAGCAACCCTTGAGTACTTCTAAAAGCACCCGTATCACCAAGACTTTGGGAAGGCTTAAGCATTTGTCACCCCATGCTTGATTTTATATGAATGTCTATGCTACTCTGCCTTCATCCATAAATTACAGTTACTTGATAAACTAGCCGTAGTTTGTAATTACACAGTGTGCATCAAACGGGAATCACCCCTTATGCCAAAAGATTGGTATGAATGGCACGACCTCTACAACACTGAGCCAAAATTGCAGCAGCGTCTAGAAATCGTGCAGGAATATATTGCTTACAGCTTGAATGCCTCCCCAGATGGCGCTATCCGAATAGTGAGTGTTTGCGCGGGTGATGGACGAGATTTATTAGGAACTTTAAAAAACCACCCCCGTGCGAAGGATGTTTCCGCACGACTGGTTGAAATAAATTCAAATTTAGTTGAGCGTGGACGAGCAACTATAGAGTTTTTGGGTTTAGCCAAGCAGATTGAGTTTATCAATGGTGATGCAACGATCGCCACTAACTATCTAGGAGGAGTACCAGCAAATATTGTGATTGTGTGTGGTGTCTTTGGCAATCTAGCACAGGAAGCTGAACTCAATCGCTTACTAGATAACCTGAGTTTTCTAAGTAAACCGGGTGCTTTTGTCATCTGGACTCGCGGACACTCTAACGGTATTCCGTACTCTGACAATGTGCGAAAAATTTTAAGTGCATCTGGATTTGAGGAAGTTAACTTCAAGCTTACGGGCACGGGAGATATGGGTGTAGGTCTTCATCGATACCTTGGTGAAAACTTGGCTACACCCAAAGAGCAACAGTTATTTGAGTTTTCCGGCATTCCTAGGAAAGCGAAGTAAAAATGTCTATTCAAAACAAAGTATCGAGTTGGGAAGAAGTTTTAGAGACTGCTAGAAAAAATACTTCTGCGCGTAGGGTAAAGAGGCCCGGACAATCTCCTTCTACTGCACCAATTCCCAGCAGTTTAGAAAAACTTCCCCCAAACACACAACCACCAGTCTTGCTTTATCGAGATACTAATTCCTGGTGTCCTTTCTGCGAGAGAGTTTGGTTTGCTCTGGAAGAAAAGGAAATTCCCTTTGCAACGGAGTTTATTGATTTAAGTAATAAACCTAAATGGTACACTGACTTAGTTCCCACAACCCTTGTCCCAGCAGCAAAAATTGAGGGGAACTTAGTATATGAATCCAAAGATATTCTCTTGGCTTTAGAAGAAAAGTATCCTTATCCATCATTACTGCCGGAAAATCCAGAGGAAAACGCTGTTGCTAGGCAGTTACTTGAAGAAGCTGAGACTAATGGTTTTAGAGAGATTGCTTACAAATTCCTCAGAGAAGCACCTGTAGATGCCGATGAATTGGCAAACTTGCAAGCAGCATTTGAGGCGAAGTTAGATGAACTTGAGCAAGCTTTGGCTAAATACCCCGGCCCCTACTTTGTCAGTACATTTAGCTTGCTTGACATCCTGTATAGCCCCCATCTAGATAGATTGGCGGCTAATTTACCTGTATATCGGGGATATCACCTCAAAGGAAATCCTCGCTTTCCTCGCATTAATGCTTGGTTTGATGCACTTAATCAGCGTCCTGCTTATCAAAGGGTGAAATCGGATAATATCACCAACAATTTACTTTTGCGTCGCAGATGGGGTGTAGAACCGATTGGAAATCCTTTACCTCTGGATGTGGCAGATAGTGAGAAAATTCAATATCGAGCCGAAGCAGCTGAGAGATTGAGCGATAATCGGGAAGTTGCGATCGCAGATATTATCAAAAATTCTGGAGTCCAAGCAATAGCCGCAGATGGTGACTTTACCACAGTTAAGGACGCTGTTGATTTTCACCTGCGACAACTAGCTGATTATCTCATTCATGGCAATGGCGAAACCTTACCGGGTGGAAAGACTGGTGGTAAAAATAGCAGCGTTGATCCTATCTTCGCTGCTGTGGGTGCGATCGCTTTCGCGTATTTGAGGAATCGTATTTGCGCTCCTCGTGATATGAGTGCTGGTGCAGCAACGGCGTTTCGCGCTGCGATCGATAAATTGTTGACATCTGTTTATTAATTTTGTGGGCGTTGCTGATTGAATGGATGAATTTGCCTTATGCAGAGACGCAGCGAAAAGTCAGAGCGTTTCTGACTCCTGAATTCTGCTGTACTTTGGAGACTTTATTGAGGAAAAGGAATTGCTAACAGTCCATAGTGAAAATGAACTAGAATTAAATGCTGATGTACTGGTAATTGGTGGTGGCCCTGCCGCAGCATGGGCAGCTTGGGCAGCAGCATCCCAAGGAGTCAAAGTCATCATTGTTGATAAAGGTTTTCTGGGTACAAGCGGTGCTGCTGCTGCTAGTGGTAACGGCATCATGGCTCCGTCTCCAGAGAATTGGGACAAAGTTTTATCGGAGCGTTATCGCGTAGGAAAAAACCTCGCTAACTCACGTTGGATCGAGCGTGTTATCGAAAAAACTTGGCTGAGTTTGCCCTTAGTGGAAAGTTGGGGCTATCGTTTCCCTAAAGAAGATGGGGAATCTGTGCGTCAGAGTTACTATGGCCCTGAATATATGCGGGTACTTCGCAAAAACCTTTTGCGTCTAGGTGTGCAGATTCTCGATCAAAGTCCGGCTCTAGAGCTTTTATTGGCTGACGACGGCTCAGTAGCTGGAGCAAGAGGTGTGCAGAGGCAGCATCATCGTACTTATACTGTTCGTGCTGGTGCAGTAGTCTTAGCGAATGGTGGTTGTGCATTCTTGAGTAAAGCATTAGGTTGCAATACCAATACAGGTGATGGATTGCTGATGGCAGTAGAAGCCGGCGGCGAGCTTTCTAGTATGGAAGCTTCCAATCACTATGCCATTTCGACAGCTTTCAATGCCACTGTAACTAGGGGTGTTCCCTTTGGCTGGGCTAGTTATAGCGATGAAGCAGGCAATGATCTGGGTGGCTATATTAATGGTCGTCGCGATCCATCGTTCCTCCCTAATGCCCTCCTGAAAGGCCCCGTTTATGCTCGTTTGGATCGAGCCACACCGGAAGTTAAAGCAGTGATTGAAAAGTCTCATTTCATCGCTTTTCTACCTTATACCAAAGCTGGTATTGACCCCTATACAGAACGAGTGCCTGTGACACTTATTTTAGAGGGTACAGTTCGTGGTACGGGTGGGATTCGGATTGTGAATGATAATTGCGCTACAAAAGTTCCTGGACTCTACGCTGCTGGTGATGCAGCATCGCGGGAGTTTTTAGCCGGTTTAGCTTCTGGAGGTGGTGGCCCTAATGCTGCCTGGGCAATCTCTACAGGACAATGGGCTGGAGTTGGGGCAGCAGACTTTGCTAAGAGTCTGGGCGCTCATGCAAATGAACGGGTTGCGCGTCCTGCTGGTCAAGTGGGATTGCGATCATCACCCTCACCCACTTCTGAAACATTCGATAGTGAGGCGATCGTGCATGGTGTACAAGCCCAGATGTTCCCGTTGGAGAAGAATTACTTGCGTTCTGAACAGGGACTTTTGGATTCTCTAGCTAAATTAGAAACGCTGTGGCAGCAAGTACAAGGAAACCCGAAACAAGATACAGTGCGCGATGTGGAATTCTCTCGGCGAGCGGCTGCTCTGACGGCTGTAGCACGATGGGCATATTTTAGCGCGTTACATCGCACCGAAACGCGCAGCGAACATATTCGCATAGACTATCCCGAAACCGATCCAAATCAGCGTTATTACCAAGCAACAGGTGGCTTAGATAAGCTTTGGGTGAGGCGTGATTGGATTACGGATGCGATGTCTGACGACAAGCCGCAAAGCGTCTACGCTACACCACCAGTAATTACCACTCAAACCACACCTACTGTATCAAAGTTGTAGCAGGAGCATATCATGATCGAGCTTGTCAGCCATAAACTCTGTATTAATTGCAATTTGTGCGTCCAAGTCTGTCCTACCAATGTCTTTGACTCCGTACCCAACCAGCCACCTGCGATCGCCCGCAAGGAAGACTGTCAAACTTGTTTCATGTGTGAGGCTTATTGTCCTGCGGATGCACTCTATGTTGCGCCTGAATCTCATACCCATGTTGCAGTCAATGAGGATGATTTAATTGAAAGTGGCATCATGGGTGAATATCGTAGCCTCTTGGGTTGGGGATATGGTAGAAAAAACAATAGTGAATTGGATACGGCTCATAAACTGCGCCAATTACCGCGTCCTTATCAAAGTTAATTTGGACTCTCTAAAGCACTTTTTGTTGTAGTTCTGGAAATACTTTAGAGACTTTATTCAAAAGATAATCGCCATAAGTCCCGCGAAATTCGTGGACACTAGCTTTATCCCAGCGATCGCTTTTATCATCATTCACTACTACATCCTTCAATTCAATGGGTTTGACTTCAACGTTGAAATTGGGATCAAAGAAAAAGGGAAATGATAGGCGATTACTTGTTGATAGGTTCTGAACGCGGTGTGGTGTTGAGCGATACAGTCCTTGTGTCATGCGATCGAGCATATCCCCAATGTTGCACACAAATGAACCAGGAATAGGAGGTGCATCTATCCAACCAGACTTTGATTTAATTTGTAATCCGCCAACATTATCTTGTTTGAGTATAGTTAATACTCCGTAATCCGTATGTTCGCCAACGCCCCATTTAGATAATGATGAATTAGGAGGGTAATTGAAAATCCGAAATAATATTAATGGATCTTTTGTATAACGGTCAGTAAAATAGGATTTTTCTAACTCCAAACTTAGAGCAATACCAGCCATTAGGGTGTGTCCGAGTTTGGTCATTGAGTCTATATAATCCAGCACTGTTTCCCTAAATTGGGGAATGTTGGATGGAAAGAGATTGCGACCGTGCATTGGTACACCAGCTTTCACGAGTGGGTGATTTTCTTCTAGTTCTGTACCGAAGTAAATACCTTCTTTTAAGTCAGGTCTACCTGATGTCAATTCCTTACCCACGGGGAAATATCCTCGCCATGCTCTACCACCAAGAGCCATACGAATTTTCTGTTTAGTTTTTTCATCCTGAGCGAAGAACTGTTGACTAAGATGTTCTAGTTTCTCTTGTAATTTTTCATCAACTCCATGTCCGACGATATAAAAGAAACCGTAATCTTGGCACGCTTGCCTAATTTGGTCTGCAACTACTTTAGAATAGTTGCTAGTTTGGGAAATTAGCGCACTAATATCAATTATGGGAACTTGTGAAAACTCTTTATCTACATCTTGTAAGATTGTCATGCTCAGGTTCTCCTAGTTTTGCGTAGACTAATATCTAGGCTACACAAAAAATTATATCGATAACTATAATCTTGAGTGTGGCGATCGCTAACTTTAGTCAGGTGCTTAGATAAAGTATTGTGAGTATAAATTTGTAAACTTTACTTTAAATACGATAATTTGGTAGATATGCAGTAGTATCATCTAAATAATTCTCATTATTTCTGCAAGTAACAATAATTTCCCAAAAAGGGAGTAATTTATTGTTGAATATCAATTGCGTAAAAATCTTGACAATTTAAGAACAAACATAATCCAGATATATGCGGTACAATCAGCTAGGTAATAGTGACCTAAAAGTTTCAGAGATTTGCCTTGGTACAATGACTTATGGGCAGCAAAATACTATTGAAGAAGCCCATCAGCAGCTATATTATGCCATTAAACAGGGAATCAACTTCATTGATGCGGCTGAGATGTATCCAGTACCAACCAGTGCTGAAACCTATGGCCTAACCGAAACTTATATTGGAGAATGGTTAAAACATCAACAGCGAGATCAACTAATAGTTGCGACTAAAATTGCGGGGCCTGGTCGCGGCTTTAAATGGTTACGTGATGGAGCTAAAGCCATTGATCGGGACAATATCAAACAAGCTGTAGATGATAGTCTGAAAAGATTGCAGACAGACTATATTGATTTATATCAAATCCATTGGCCGGATCGTTATGTACCACGATTTGGACAAACAGTTTTTGACCCTAATCAAGCCGGGGAAACAGTTCCCATCACTGAACAACTAGAAGTTTTTGCCGATGTCATCAATGCAGGGAAAATTCGCTATATCGGCTTAAGTAATGAAACTCCTTGGGGCGTTGCACAATTTAGTCATGCAGCTAAACAATTAGGATTACCTAAAGTTGTCTCGATTCAAAATGCCTACAATTTACTCAATCGAATTTTTGATGGTGCGCTTGCAGAAGCAGTTTATTACGAAAACGTTCCTTTACTAGCTTATAGTCCTTTAGGATTTGGCTATTTAACTGGTAAATACCTCAACGGTAAACCAGAGAAAGCAAGAGTTACTTTATTTGAAAACTTTGGTCAGCGATATTTAAAACCAAATGTTAGCAAAGCAGTAGCAGCTTATGTAGAAATTGCCAAACGCCATCAACTAAGTCCTGCACAATTAGCGATCGCATTTGTGCGGAGTCGTTGGTTTGTTGCTAGTACGATTATTGGTGCTACCACCCTAGAACAACTCAAAGAGAATATAGAAAGCATCAATGTAGTTCTTGATAAAGATATCTTGGCTGAATTGGATTCAGTTCATACTCAATATCCGAATCCAGCACCATAGGAGTGCTGATCTATCAGAAAACTATAGATCCCCGACTTCTCGAAGAAGTCGGGGATCTGAATAAAGCAAATGTGTAGAAAATTATGACGATCGCAACAGCATTAGTTGACCAAAATACTATTCGTCGCCGTGGTACTGGTTTAAGAGCTTATAATCCTGACAAAGCATTCAAGGGTTATACACTTTTTACACCACTTACAGGTAAGGGAGAAGTATATCTTCTGAACCTAGAAGGAGAAGTAGTACATCAATGGAATTTGCCATATTCACCGGGTTTATATGGTTATCTTTTACCTAATGGCAACCTTTTTTATAATGGTAAAACACTAGATATTCCGCCACATTTCCCTTTGTGGGCTGCCTTTAAAGGTGGCGTTGTCTTAGAAGCAGATCCCAAGGGAAATATTATTTGGGAGTATAAACATCCAGATCATCATCACGACGGGCGCAGACTACGCAACGGGAACACGATTTTATTAGCTATTGAAAAGATACCTCAGTCTTTGATTCCCCGTATCAAAGGTGGTGTACCGGGCACAGAAGCAGACGGTGATATCTATGCTGATGTGCTTTACGAAGTTACTCCTGGGGGTGAAATTGTTTGGACTTGGCACGCCCATGAACACTTAGATCCAGATATTTTTACTATCACTCCCCAAGATCAACGACACGAATGGACTCATGGCAATACTGTAGGCGAACTCGCTGACGGCAATATTATAGTCAGTTTCCGCAACATCTCTTCCGTCGTAATTATCGATCGCCAAACAGGAGAGATTATCTGGACACTTGGAGATGACGTATTAGCACAGCAACACTTTCCTAACGAATTAGCTAACGGCAATATCCTAATTTTTGACAATGGCGCACATCGCCGTCATACTGCTCTCAATTTCTCTCGTGTGATTGAAGTAAGCCGTCAAACTAAACAGATAGTTTGGCAATACACTGACAATCCACCTCAAAATTTCTTCAGTTCGTATATATCAGGCGCACAGCGTCTAGCGAATGGCAACACTTTAATTACAGAAGGTGCTTTCGGTCGCATATTTGAGGTGACAGTTACAGGAGAGATTGTTTGGGAATATGTCAATCCTCACTTTGCGGCGAGGAATCTTGGTGAGAAGTCAGCAGTAGCTAGTGGAGAACAAAATTCAGTATTCCGCGCTTTTCGTTATGCGCCTGAAGAAGTGCCTTGGCTCTAGTTCAATTTTAGATTTTTGATTGAATTAATTTCCAAAGCTCATAAACCAATCCTATTTATACAGGAACATCAACATGGCTGAAATCAAGATATATAGTGCAGTCGTTTGCCCTTATGCTCACCGTTCGCGTTTGGTATTGCAAGAAAAAGGCATCGACTTTGACTTGATTGAGATTAATTTGCAGAATAACCCTCTTCTGTCACTCTCCGAGAGGACAATCTCTAGAAGCCATATCAGTCAATCAATACAAGCTATCCTATTACAGAAACTTAGTTATTGTATTTGTTATTAGGAAAAAATCTTGCGATCGCTTCGTATACAAAAGCTCTAGAATTCACAAATGGCAAAAGTTTTCGGAGAGTGACAGAAGAGGGATAAACCGGAGGGATTTACAGATATTTCTCCTTATGGAAAAGTACCAGCAATTGTACATGGTGAGCATAGAGTTTGGGAATCGGCAGTAATTAACGAATATCTCAACGAAGTATTTCCAAATCCGCCGCTTTTGCCTAGCAGTCCCATTGCTAAAGCACAAGCTCGCATCTGGATTGATTTTGCTAATACTCGATTCGTTCCAGCTTTTTCTACTCTCTTGCGTAGTCCTGAAATCCAACAGCAAGAAGCAGCTAAACAAGAACTATACAAACATCTGGAATTTATCGAGAATGAAGCTTTTGGGAAGTTATCAGGAGACGGCCCTTACTGGTTTGGCGAATCCGTCAGTCTGGTTGATTTCACCTTTTACCCCTGGTTTGAGCGTTGGGCTGCACTGAAGCACCATCGAGGCTTTGCACTACCAGAAGAATTTACTCGTCTACGTCAATGGAAAAAGGCTTTAAAACAACGTGATTCTGTGGTAGCGATCGCTAATAGCAAGGAGTTTTACATAGAGCGATATGCTAGGTTTGCTACCCCTGTTGCTGCCTAGTACTGCTTTTTGGTAGTCACAAGAATTGTATCTTTCCCTAAGTTTTCGCCGCCCAAAATCTTTTTGGGCGGCGAAAAACTAAAGATACTGGAGAAACTATGAATTTAGGTATAATCGCAAGTCTGCTATAAATTGGGCAACTTATATCCTGGGGGAAAATTAGCTAGATAGTAGTGAATCTTCTGTCACCAAGCTTGATCTGCGGAAATAGGAAGCAGAATTGAGTCCCATTGCGTTGCAATGTTGAGTGCACTTGCGGCAAATAGTAGCACAGAATATCATTGTGGCATCGCTGCTCATTTGTTCACAAGCTATGGCGGTGCGATCGCAAATTTGGGCGCACAAACTACAGGTGTTTCCCATAAACTCAGAACCATCATTAATCATGTTGACGCACATCATGCACATTTCTGCACAGTCCCGCAACATGGACATCATAGCCATATCCATGTATCTACCACCCTGACTCTTGCAGTATTTGAGGGTATCAATGCAAGTAGTTTGGCATTTAATAGAGATTTGTTTGCAAGCTTCCATTTCAGTGAGTATAGATTCGGTTGTCATCATAGAAATAGTCTCCTTGTTGTCGCCGTTAGTGGTGTGGCTGACCTAATTAGCAAGGTAAAACTTTATTTTTGAGAAATCAATAGATTCTGGAGTTCTAGCAATTTGAAGGCCCCTATACCTATATGCTTGACGTAAATTAAGCGGCTTTTCATATTTCATTAGGAGCTAATTAGCTAAAAGCCTTACTTATTAAGGACTGAGACTCTTTTGTTCGTTATAGCGAATTACTTAATATCCAGAATTGACTGTCGTTTGTTTGATTTGTCGGCCTACTAGATCGAAAAACAGTTGAGAGATAATACCACTTTGATTTCCTAGCTTATAAACCGTCAAAGCTTTATCTAATAAAGAATATAGCTATATTCTTAATTGAAAAAACTCATTAGTTGAAAAAATGCTATGAGTATATTTTCTTATATTTCAGTAATGTCAAATTTTCATGACTTTGTTAAGCCATAGTTCATCATGTAGTGGTGGCTTTGGGAATCCGAAGGACATTCTGACTGAACTTAATTGAATTAAGGATGTTGCTGAATTTGAATATAAACCTCATCTATGTTGAAACCTAGAGTTTTTTAAAAGATATATTTATGTAGGTTGGGTTGCGTTTCACTCCACCCAACCTACAAAACTACGGTTCTCAAGGTAGACGAGGTTTAGGACTAATGTTTGATTTCTGAAAAAGCTCGGTACAGATCGAAAAGCCTAATTCCCTACTCCCTACTCCCCACTCCCCGCCCACATAGATAATTTCAAAAATCAAATACGATTCCTATATGATTTTCCAAAATGTACTTGCCTTTTACAGTTAACCATGCAACACTGCTATACTATGAGCAAAATACTAAATATCTACCGACTTGCAGTAGTTAACTTAGGCTAATCTTGCCACTACCAAGATAGTTTTTTTGTAAAAGTGCTTGCTCAGTAAGGATTTAAGATTAAGCAGACTCAACAGAACTTAAGGAGAAGCAGTGTTAATTCAAAAATGTTGTTGCCCATCTAACTGAAAAATCACTGATTTAAGCCCTTACTCTCTGCGCGAGACTAGCTCATGTTTTCAATCAGCAATGCCAAGGATTAAATCTTGGGAATTGGGCGAACTATACCTCCTCGTGTCGCAACTGAATCCTAACTTCAGCGTGTTCCAATTCCCATTTCCTCATCCATACTCACCATAAGGAGAAAAATAGATAATGGTGCAACTATTAGTTAAAGAAGAATCCAAACATTGGATTAATGTTGCTACTTCTTTATCTACGGAATTGGCAGCCACCGCAGTAGAAAGAGATAACAAAGCAGGGCTGCCAGATATAGAAATCCAACGGTTGCGAGAAACTGGTTTACTACCTTTGGTTGTACCAAAAGAGTATGGTGGTATTGGTGCGACTTGGGCAGAAGCTTTAAAAATAGTCCAAGAACTCTCGAAAGCAGACGGTTCAATTGGACAGTTGTATGGCAACCATCTGAATTTAACTGCCTTGGCTCATGTTTCGGGAACACCACAGCAAAAGGAAAGATATTATCGGGAAACCGCCCAGAAAAATTTATTTTGGGCTAACGCCATCAACACTAGAGATACAAGGCTGAAAATTACCGCAGAAGGTGAAAATTTTCGTGTTCATGGGATCAAAAGTTTTGGTACAGGTGTCGCCATTGCAGATTTCCGCGTTTTCGCTGCCATTCAAGATAATGTGGAACTACCGTTAGTATTCATAATCCCCGAAAATAGGGCTGGTGTCGCTTCTAATCAAGACTGGGACAACATTGGGCAAAGGCGCACAGATAGCGATACATTCACTTTTTACGATGTTTTGGTAAAAACAGATGAAATTTTGGGATATCCTCATCCTCCTGATGGTGCTTTTAGTACATTTTTGGGAATCATCGCCCAGCTGACGAAAACTTATGTTTACTTGGGAATTGCTGAAGGAGCATTGGCGACTGCCAAACAATACACTGTTACTCAAACAAAACCTTGGATTACGTCTGGTGTCGATAGTGCTACTCAAGACCCCTATATTTTGAATCACTATGGAAACTTGTGGGCAGAACTGCAAGCAGCAATTAGTTTAGCTGACAAAGCTGCTACCCAGGTACAACAAGCATGGGACAAAGAAGTTAACCTGACTTTTAAAGAAAGGGGAGAAGCAGCAGTTTCTGTTTTTGCAGCCAAGGCTTTTGCTACTCGCGTTGGCTTGAATCTCACCACAGGTATTTTTGAAGTTATGGGGACTCGTTCTACAGGGAGTAAATACGGCTTTGACCGTTACTGGCGAGATTTACGCACTTTCACGCTTCATGACCCTATAGATTATAAATTGCGCGATATTGGCAATTGGGTACTGAATGAACAATTACCCATAATCACGCAATATTCCTAAAGTTTCCGCCACAGTAGACCTCAAATCGGTTGCTTAAGGTGGGTAAAACCACCTTAATTCCTTTTTTTTAATTGCGGATTTAGTTAAGTAAATAGACCAAATCTCATACATTCGCCATTTGGCGGTAGCGTTGCGTAGCAAAGAGTAGGCGCAGAAGCGCAGATATATACAGTTATGAATCAGAGAAAATCCAAAATTAACGTGAGTGCAGCTAGTAGACGAGCTTTTTTGTTACATACTGGTATCTTTACTGTAAGTGGTGTTGTAGCAGGGGCGGTGGGTTTAAAGTTTTCTGCTCAAAAAGGTCAGGCACAAGAGCAGGTATCTTCTGCTAAGAACAAGTTTACAGAAAAGGCTTATCGCATACGTGTTGCCTCAGCCGAGGCTAATCGTCAAATTCCCATTGCGTCCAATCCTACTAATGGCGATGAGGAACGGTATCCTAATAAGATTGGCTCTGATACTAGAGGACTACCACACAACAAACAGAGTGAGGTTGATCTCAAAGCCTATGAATCTTTGACTAAAGCCGTAACAACCCATGATCATGATGACTTTGAAAAGGTGATTTTGGGTGGCACTAGAAAATTGATTAATGCTCAGGGGCCTCTCGCAGTCAGTTTAGAAGGATGTCATGGAGTGCAGGTAGCAGTGCCGCCGCCACCAACTTTAGCTAGTTCAGAACGAGCTGTAGAAGCTGTTGAACTGTATTGGCAAGCCTTATTGCGGGACGTACCTTTTCACAAACTACAGAACAACACCGACGAACCTCTGGTTTTGGCAGCTGTTGAAGAACTTAATCAGCTTTCAACATTCAAAGGGCCAAAACAAAATGGACGTGTCACCCCTCAAACCCTGTTTCGTGGTACTGTCACCTACGTTGATCAAAATGACAAATCTGGCAGGACAGCAAAACACGTAACTCCTCCAGGGGTATTAGTAGGGCCTCACATCTCCCAGTTTGCATTGCTAAATATTCCTTGGGGCGTTCAGTTTATTCCCCCTGTGATTCGGACGGCTTTACCTGGAAATGATTTCCTCACTGATTATGAAGAATGGCTGAATGTGCAGAATGGCGGTACTCCTAAAGCTATTAAGTATGACCCAGTACGCCGTTACATATCGACAATTCGTGACTTATCAGAATTTTCCCATGCACCAGGCGCAGCATTTTCTGGCGCTACTCTCATTTTGGGTAGTAGTCCCAAAGCTAACGACCCTTTGAGTAGTGGAATTGGCGCACCCTTTAATTCAGGTAATCCCTTTGTTAAATCAAAAACCCAACAGGGGGGCAATGGGTCATTTGCCATCGGACATTTAGAAGCCTTAGTGTATTTGGGTAGATCTCGCGCTATTAGAGCTGCATACTGGCAGAAGTTTTATGTACACCGCACTCTGCGTCCAGAAGCTTATGGTGGGCTAGTTCATAACAACATTGTCAATAAAACTGAATATCCGACTCATAGAGATATATTAAATTCCCAAGCTTTGGCCCGGAGTTTTAGTAAATTTGGTTCCTATCTCTTACCGCATGGATATCCAGAAGGCGCACCCATTCATTCATCTTACGTTGGTGGTGCAGCTGCGATCGCTGGTGTCAGTGCCACATTGTTAAAAGCATACTTTGACGAAGATTTTGTCATCCCCAATCCCGTAATCCCTGATCCTAATGACCCCACTAAAGTGATTCCCTACAAAGGAGAGCCTTTAACCGTGGGTGGAGAATTGAACAAACTAGCAGCTAATTACACCCTTGGCCGTGGTCATGGTGGTATTCACTGGCGTACAGATGGTTCTGCTGGCATAGCTTTGGGTGAAGCAATTGCTATTAGTATCCTAAAAGATGAGAGGTTAGGTTACAACGAAAAATTCAATGGCTTCACATTCACAAAATTTGATGGAACAAAAGTCACAGTTTAAATCTTTTGTTTGACAACGTATTTAATAATTCAATGTGGATTAATTCATGAAAGATTTCAAAAAAAAATTTGTATCCTGGAAAAACCAACGCCTCACTCGTCGTCACGCCTTATTTGCTTTTGGCTACAGTTTAGTATTATCTACCACAATATTTAGTTGCAGTAATTCACCAAATAATTCTCAGCAACAATCAGCTTCACCGACTTCTAATGTAGCTAGTAGTAATACTACTGCCAATAAAGTAATTAGAATTGTCCGCTCTAAACAACTGACTGCCCTAGCTGTCTTAGAAGAAAAAGGTATTCTAGCAGAACGATTAAAACCTTTAGGGTATAGGGTAGAGTGGCCAGAATTTGCTGCCGGACCACAACAATTAGAAGCTTTAAATGCAGGCGCACTTGATATTGCCTCTACAGCAGAATCTCCTCCTGTTTTCTCTCAAGCAGCCGGAGCACCTCTTGTATATCTAGCGGCTAACTCTGGGAGCATCTCACCTTTGCAAATACAGGTATAATTTTGGGAAAAAAGTTACACTGGCAACAAGAGCGGCAAGTGCAATTACTATGAACCCTGAAGACTTCAAACGTTTGGAAACCTGTTTGCAGGAAGCAGCAGAAATTCTTTATCGGAATACGCCAACAGAAGAGTTGACAAGCTTTGAGAGTATAGAAAAAGCAGTAAGGACAAAGATGCTAGAGCAAGTCAGTCCAAAAATTGCTTTTTTTTTATCAAACAAGTCACAGGAACAGAACTTGGCAGAAAACGAGTAGTCAAGAGCATTGTGGGTAAAATAATAATCACACAGAAACAGGCACAAGTGTTG
>NZ_WBKL01000080.1:0-48612 GCF_015714705.1 Nostoc sp. NZL
GGAGTAGGGGAGAATTGGGGACAAGAGGTGAGAACTTGAAACAAGTCTTTCCCCTTATCGCCAATTCTCCTTGTCCCCAATCCCCAATCCCAATACAGTTCAGTTAAGCATTTCTTTCTTCTCTTCCTTTGTGCCCTTTGCGTCCTTTGCGGTTCGTTAAAAAATTGACTTTGTTTGACAAAGAGTTAAGCCTTAACTGAACCGTATTGTCCCCAATCCCCAATCTATATGCATCTTGTGGAAGTTCCTCAAATATCGATATCCATAGGAGACTAGAGAAAGAAGAAAAAATATATCTGACACGTTTTCAAGCATCGAAGGCTGTAACTAGTTAAGGAGGATTTATGCGTGCAGTACTGATGGCAGGGGGTTCGGGAACGCGGCTTCGCCCGTTAACTTGCGATCTGCCCAAACCGATGGTGCCGATCCTAAATCGGCCAATTGCCGAACATATTATCAATCTCCTCAAACGACATCAAATTACAGAAGTTATTGCAACATTGCATTATTTACCTGATGTCTTGCGAGACTACTTTCAAGATGGCAGCGATTTTGGTGTCCAGATGACCTATGCCGTCGAAGAAGATCAGCCTTTGGGGACAGCAGGCTGTGTAAAAAACATTGCCGAACTTCTTGATGAAACCTTTTTAGTCATTAGCGGCGATAGCATAACAGATTTTGACCTGACGGCAGCGATCGCATTTCACAAACAAAATAAGTCAAAAGCTACTTTGATTTTGACTAGGGTTCCCAACCCGATTGAATTTGGGGTGGTGATTACCGATGAGGAAGGACGAATTCGGCGATTTTTAGAAAAACCCTCTAGTAGTGAAATTTTTTCCGATACCGTCAACACTGGCACTTACATTCTTGAACCAGAAGTTTTGGAATATCTGCCAGCAAACATTGAATGCGACTTTTCCAAAGATTTATTCCCCTTGCTACTAGCAAAAGATGAGCCAATGTATGGTTACATTGCTCAAGGTTACTGGTGCGATGTTGGTCACTTAGATGCCTACCGGGAAGCTCAGTATGATGCCTTAGATCGGAAGGTAAATCTCGATTGTGCCTACAAAGAGGTTTCTCATGAGTTATGGGTGGGTCAAAATACTTACATCGACCAGACGGCTGTGATTGAAACGCCAGCAGTAATTGGTGACAATTGCCGCATTGGGGCAAGAGTACAAATTGAGGCCGGAACTGTAATTGGCGATAATGTCACCATTGGCGCTGATGCGAATCTCAAACGTCCCATAGTGTGGAATGGGGCATTCATTGGCGATGAAGCACATCTTTCTGCCTGTGTAATTTCCCGTGGCGCTCGTGTAGATCGCCGCGCCCATGTATTAGAAGCTGCTGTTGTGGGTTCACTTTCCACGGTGGGAGAAGAAGCCCAAATTAGCCCCGGCGTGCGCGTTTGGCCCAGTAAAAAGATTGAGTCAGGGGCAGTTTTAAACATTAACTTGATTTGGGGGAACACCGCCCAACGAAATTTATTTGGGCAGCGTGGTGTTCAAGGATTAGCAAATATCGACATCACCCCAGAATTCGCGGTGAAATTGGGAGCTGCTTACGGTTCTACTTTAAAACCTGGTTCTAAGGTAACGGTTTCCCGTGACCAGCGTAATGTCTCTCGGATGGTGACGCGATCGCTTATTGCTGGTTTGATGTCAGTAGGTATTGATATTCAAAACCTTGATGCTACAGCTATCCCCATCGCCCGCACAGTTATACCTACAATGTCAGTAGTTGGTGGCATCCATGTGCGGGTACACCCCGATCGCCCTGACTACATTTTGATTGAATTCATGGATGCTAAGGGCATTAATATCACCAAAGCCCTGGAAAAGAAAATTGAAGGGGCTTACTTTAAGGAGGATATGCGTCGGGCGCTAATTCATGAAATTGGCGATGTATCTTATCCTAGCCAAGTCATGGAGCGCTACTGCACTGCTTTTGAGAAATTATTGCATGTTCATACACTCCGCAACAGTCGGGCAAAAGTGGTGATTGACTATGTTTATGCGGTATCGGGGGCAGTTTTACCCCAAATGTTGGATAAATTTGGCGCTGATGCAGTGGTGTTGAATGCCAGTGTCAATAAAACGGCAATGTCAATCACTGACCGCGAAGGACTGCTGACTCAGTTAGGTCATGTAGTGGAGGCATTGAAAGCTAACTTTGGCGTGCAAGTCTCGGCTAATGGAGAACAGCTAATTTTAGTTGATGAATCAGGCTACCCAATTCGTGGCGAAACTTTAACAGCACTGATGGTAGACATGATTCTGACGGCTAACCCCAGAGGAACAGTAGTAGTGCCAGTTCATGCTTCCAGTGCTATTGAACAAGTCGCCCGCCGCCACGATGGTAGAGTGATTCGCACCAAAGCCAACCCTACAGCTTTAATGGAGGCTTGTCAAAAAAATCCGAATGTAGTACTGGGAGGTAGTGGAGAGACTGGTTTTATTTTCCCGCAACTGCATCCGGGGTTTGATTCCATGTTCTGTATAGCGAAGATAATTGAGATGTTGACTATACAGGAGCGATCGCTTGCTGCTGCTCGGTCAGAATTGCCCCGTGTAATTCACAAAACTTATACAGTCCGCTGCCCGTGGACAGCTAAGGGTGCTTTGATGCGTTATTTGGTGGAAACTCACCCAGCCCAAAACCTAGAACTAATTGATGGAGTGAAAATTTGTCAACCCTACGATGACAGTTGGCTGTTAGTTTTACCAGATGCCAGCGAACCACTAGTGCATTTGTATGCAAATAGCAACGATCGCGAATGGGTAGATGAGACTGTGAGAAACTACCGCACCCGCGTCCAGACTTTTGTGGAAAGACAACAAGAATATCAACCCGCCGAAGCGTAATTCGTAATTCGTAATTCGTAATTCGTAATTCGTAATTGAATTTTTTAATTACGAATTACGTTAGCGCAACGTCATTAGCAATTACGAATTATTTTAATAATGGTATCGACAAGAAATAATCGTTAGATAGGCATCCTCCACTGCATAAACCAAACGGTTTGCATCATCAATTCGCCGCGACCAAAAGCCAGCTAAATTTTCCCGTAGAGGTTCTGGCTTACCTATACCCTCAAAAGGCATCCGCATCGTCTCCTGAATCAGTTTATTGATTCTTTTGAGTGTCTTCTTGTCTTGCCCTTGCCAGTAAAGATAATCAGCCCAAGCCTCATCCGTCCATGCCAGCATTCTAGTCATTGAGCAAATCTCGTTCCACCACTTTCCCCTGCTTAAATTGAGCAATAGAACGTTCCAAATGGGCTGCATTTGTCGGAGACTTCAGCAAATGCACAGTCTCCATCAGACTATTAAAAAACTCTAGCGACATCACCACCGCATCATCCGCATCCCGTCTCGTGATGATCGTATAGTCGACATCTTCCGCCACCCGATCTAAAACCGTCTTCAGGTTATTTCTCGCCTCGCTAAAAGAGATAACTTTCATCTGGACACAACTTGTACTCTTTATTGTACAAGTATAGCTTTTTCTTCAATTTGTTTGTTTCCTGAAATACTTTACAAAACTTAAATCAAATTAAATGATAAAAAATTTCAATAAGTCTGGTACGATATCCTTAAGCTTATTGAGATAGATGGTCATTAAGCTCACGATAAATTTCAACAAGTAAGGTAAATAAGTATCCTTGCGTAAATTATTGCGTTCGCGTAGCATCTCCGTTCGTGCAGCGTCACGCAGGGAAGGAGAATTGCAAAACTATATATCAGGTGAAAATATGTCGAAAAAAATCGGTCTGTTTTACGGTACTCAAACTGGCAACACTGAATCTGATGCTGAAAAAATTCGGGATGAGTTTGGTGGTGATGTTGTAACATTACATCCCATTTATGAGGCGGATGCTACTACCTTTGATGAGTATGACTTGCTGATTATTGGCTCTCCCACTTGGGATATTGGTCAACTTCAGAGCGATTGGGAAAGCTTTTTGCCTGATCTGGATGAAATAGATTTTAGTGGTAAGTTGGTTGCCTATTTTGGTGATGGCGATCAATATGGCTATGCTGATAATTTCCAGGATGCAATGGGAATTCTAGAAGAAAAAATTTCCCAGCGAGGCGGTAAAACAGTTGGCTACTGGCCAACTGAGGGATATGACTTTGAGAATTCTAGAGCTTTGAAAAATGGCAAGTTTGTCGGATTGGCACTTGATGAAGGTAGTCAATCTGATTTAACAGATGAGCGAATTAAAACTTGGGTTGCTCAGTTGAAGACAGAGTTTGGTTTGTAGAGATTAAAGGCGTACAGCTAGCTGTGCGCTCCTACTGAAATTGATAATTTAGAAGTTATGAGTATTTATGTCTGATTCATTTGATGTTCTGTGGTTAAGTTCCAGCCCTGCTTTACAGCGTTTTGATAAGCCATTACTTGAATACTTATCTGGGTATATGAGAATCGCCCAGTGGGAATACCAGCAAACCAAAGATGAAGCTAGTTCCATAGATCAAGCTGTGGAGTTGCTATATGAGTTTTTAGAATGGTGCGATCGCCCCGTACATTTAGCAGGGCATGGGATGGGTGGTGCGATCGCCTTAACCTTTGCGCGGCGATTTCCTCAAAAAGTGCGATCGCTCACCTTGCTGGCTGTAGCAGCTCAACCTGCAAACAATTGGCAGGCTCACTATTACTTTCAACGACAGCTTTTTAGTATCAGCCGTGAGCTAGTTTTAGCAAGCAACGTTCGCAGTCTATTTGGAAATCAACCGCTTCATACCACTAAAAAGTTAGTAGCTGCTTTAGATAAAGATTTAGAACAATCTCCCTCGTCACACTCTTTATTTAAGTTAGTTTATTTACCCAAGGGTGGAGTTTCTATGCCAATGATGGTATGTGGTAGCAAGAGTGATCCGGTAGTCAACTCAACTGTATTGCATGACTGGTTGAATTGGTTGAAGCCAGAAGATAAACTCTGGGAATGCCCAGAAGGATATCATTTTTTTCACTATTTCTATCCTCAACAGGTTGGTAAAGAAATTTTAAGTTTTTGGCAACGCCACCATCCGCATCTATTGGAAGTATCTGCACTATCTTTTAGCAGTTCTACAAATTGATGTCTGGCGACAAGCCTTACGGCTACGCACTGATAAAATTTGGGGGGTAATGGGGTGCGATCGCTACTTTATAGTTGAAAGCACTTTTTTACCAAATTGATTAATAAACTATTTTTACTAACAATTAAGAATTTTAAACTTTTTTCTAAAAGTAATGTTTTGGTACATTCATACTATAATATTCACCAGATAAGCGTAAGTCTTCAAAACTAACGATATGGCTGAATTAAAGTTTTTGGGTTATAAGATAAGTCTTACAAACTCAGAATTTATTCTGCCAGCTTACTCTGTTGGCTGCTGTTTAAGTGCATCAATCTTTTAGGGTAAGTCACAAAATTGAAATATTTCTAAACAGTGGTTGCATCATGACATCAACATCAAGACATTCTATTGAGGAAAGCTCAAATCCATTAGCAAAATTAGATTACATTCCATTACTAGACACAGTTTTAGAATTAATTAAACAAAAACCACTATTTAAATTTTCTCCAGATGGAAATAAACTCAGAATCTCAGCTTATGATATTGCCTATGAAATTGCTACAAATCCCAATCAACGTCCACAAAGTCCTTTAACCCAGAATATAGGAATTAAAGCAGCAACTGTCAATTTTAAGTTGGAAACAGAATTTTATTCTAAAATCCAAGCCATTAGAGATGAATTGACAAGACAACTTGTTACTGCTTGTGGAGAAAACCCAACTCAATCTTCCTTAGACAATCTTTGCACACCATTATCTGATTTTATTAGCGCTCAAGCTGAGTTACCATTTAAATATCCTTTTAACAAGTCTTATAGTTTTACATCTCAGCGGTTAGTTATTGAGAATAGCTTGGCTCAAGAGAGGCGAAAAGGTACAGAGTCAGTCATAAAAGCTCATCACTTGAACGTTAAATTTGAAGGCATATCTAATTTTAATAGTAGGTTTTTAGAGAGCCTTAAAAGCTACATAGATACTATAACTAGACCCGATTCACAAGATTGGCAACAACTTACAGAAATTTTAGATAATATATCAGAGCAAAAAGAATCTGAACTTACTAAATTTCAAAAAATAGTAGATACTGAATCTCTTCCGAGACTACTACAAGATATCAAAATAGATTATTTGGATTATTTGAGAATAGAATGTGCAAAAACTAGTCTACCTAATTCAAATGCACAGGGTTTTGAATGTTTAGAAACATTAAGTAATCGGCTGAAGTTATTAATAAATTATATCAACGATCCAGATTTAGATGATCCCGATTATGAAGTAAGTTATTTACTTGATAAGCCTGTTAATCTCAGGACAGCTTTTTCTCAAGCAAATGCCTTTGATATCTTGCCTATTATTCCTGAGTATGAAGGAATGATAGGAGAAAGCATAGATCAAGACAGAGGTATCCAAGAATTCAACTTGGGTGTGAGATTAAAGCTCAATGGTTCTGTAAATTCTTATCATGAAAATTCAGTCGTGAATTACTATATGACTGAACTTGACCCCGCCAGTCCGCGTCATAAAGACCAACTAAAAGATCCTGCTAAAGCCAAGAACTTTAAAGGAAAAGTTTTGAAAATTGCTTCTCTTTATTATTTCGTTTTCGCCGTCGATGAAGAAGGCAAGATACCTGATAAAGATTACGATCCTACTCCTAAATTTAAGGAGGATGTTTTAAATAAATTGAAAATAGGTGAGACTTCTGATGAGGAAGTTAACAATTTATTAATCAAAATTAAAAGTTTGATATTAAATAAAGATGGTTGGCAAGTCGAACGAAAATTAGCAGCCTTAAGAAATCTGCTACAAACCTTTCTTAAGAAAAAAGAAATATTGCCATCTTTTTCTAAAAGAGTACAATTATGTATTAATAAAGCAGTTCTGCATAAAAATGTCTCAAAAATTCTTAATACTCGTAGTTTTTTGAAACTTGATTTAAATCAAGGAAACCAAGCAAATTTTAAAGCCAAAGCTAGAGAAGCTCTGGCTTACGTGGAGGTTTTACCACCTACTGTAAATGAACAATCTCTTAGTTCATTATCTGTCACTTTTACTTTTGATGATGTTCGCTACTTTACAGATAGCGATAAGCAAAATTTTTCTATGAAGTATGATACCACAGGTATTAAAGCATTACCTGTGATATTTTCTCCAATTGGAGAGAAAAATGGTAAACCTATATCTCACGGAATATATGATAACTACTTTGCGAAGGGAAAAATCATAGTTATTTATTATAAATCCAAAGAAGTAAGAGGAGAAATATTTAAAAATACTCAATCACCAGAAGCAACTATATATCAGCAAGTCTTCACTTTATTAAGTTACTTGTGCATTAGTATTTGTCGAGAGCAAATTAGTCTAGATAGCGAAAAGCAAGAAAAACTCTTTATTCCAATTTTTAGATTTCATCTCCAAGATACTCAGGAAACAACAGAAGATGAAGTTTTTCTCAATTCTTTATCAAAGGCATTAGCACATATTCTTCGTCGAGATTGCATGGCTGATGCTCAAGGACTAAATGTAAAAACAATAGATAAGTATAAAGTACAAAATGCCTTGTCATCGTTGTACGCTTTGATTCCTAAAACTTTCGAGTTGCAAGAAGGTTATCAGGCTCAACTGGATAAATTAGCAATTATTGTTGTTTCAAGCTGGTTGAGTGATGCAGTTTGGGATGAAAAAGATAAACCTGTCAGAATTTCAAATATATATGGCGAAATTATTGTTATTAATCAGGTATCTGATACAGCAGTCAAGGTTGAACCTATCAAAACATTTGCAGACAATCAACCTCATTCTAAAATATCTACAGAATCAGAGGTTGTGAGAGATGAAATTAGTAAACTTTACCAACAAGGTTATAGACATTTTTTATACATAGCAAAAGCTCCCTATACTAGGAGTTTGGGTATAACTAAATTGGAATCAGACCCAGATTCATTATTTTTCATGTCTCAGGATGTAGTTAAGTATCTCAAAGCAGGTAAGCCAGATATCAAGCTATATCCAATATTTATGGATAACTATCCTGCTATCAACTTGGTTGAAGGGAAAGCTGATTCTTTTTATATTCCTGACATTGAAGAATTGGAGAAGTTATCTGTGGATAAAAGCCAAAAAACCAGAGTTTTTCTCAACCTATTTACAGGTCGTTCTGTAGATAAAAAGCGCACTATATTTAATAGTGTAGTTTGCTACAGTACTTTATTAAATATTTATGACGTAGGTGATACAAAAGATATTATAGAAGGGTTATTAGATAAAGATTCGCCTTTACAAAAGACGATTTTACAATACATTGCGTTATTTCATTTTTCTCGATACGAAGTAAATATGAATATTGCTCTCAAGCTGAACCCTTACAGTAAGCTAATTGGTGACGAAGGTATCGGTAAAATATCTACTTATACTTACTCGGTGAAGAATGTTAAGTTTAATAACTTAGCCTTTTTGACCGAAATTAGGAGTGTGCTTTATGGGAAATGATTTAGGCATTAATTTAGGTCGAGTATTTGAAATAAGTTTTAATATCGGCATTTTAACTTACTTTCAGCATTCCAAGTTAAAACATTACTACGGCGATGTTTATCTTCAGCCTTTAAATAAGTTATCTTTGCATAAGATCCAAAAGGCTATAGCTAATAATTTTATAGATAAATCTCATCAAGAAATTATTGGAGACTGGGTAAAATTATTTATTCAAAAAGGATGGACTTCGGGCTACAGCTTTGTGCGAGAATATATAGAAGCATCTGGCTGGCTAATTAAAAGCAAAATAGAAATTATCTATTTTCAGTGTGATTTCCACAATGAAAATGCCTTTGGCATCAAAAATTTAGAGAGATATTCTCCTGACTGCTACAAGGAAATTTTAGAAATTCAGGGATTTGAAAACGTAGATATCAGCCGTTATATGGATGGAGGGGAGTTTCTGAAAGCAGATACTCTCTTATTGCTGCGGTATATGGGTAAGTATCGAATTTTAGTTGTAGACTTATCCACTTTTACAACTTCCGCTATTCATTCTATAACTGACTTAAATAACATTCAAACTTTGGTAGAATCATTAAATACTGAGTTAAATTATGTGCGTTCCAAGTCTAGCTTTTGTGGACTCGGTATCGATACTGGAAATAGTAGCGACAATAACAATAAACTTAACGAGATATATTCTAAAGAACTGACTCGCTTCTTCTGTGCTTTCAAGACTAAAGACAAGGAAGCAGTGAAGGTTATCCAAGCTTCTAGTTATGCTTGGAGTTTTTATAAATTTCTGCTGTCATCAGGTAAAATATCACGAACTGATACAGTGAAGTTTAATTGCTTTGGATATAGTGACAGAATGATTAACGGCATTGCTTTGACTAAAGAAAAAGACAATGCTGAAAATAGTCTGGAAATCTTAAAAAATTGTTATGAAATATATAAAAATAAGAGTGACAAAGATATTAGTGACAGCCGCAACACGTTACTTGAAGTCATCAAAAGTAATGCAGCTAGAAACTTTCAGGATGGCAACAGGTTTGTCAAAGATATAGTTGAAATCAAAAAAGATACAATAAATTATATCCAAAATACTGAAGTATTTGAAGCGGGACAACATTTTTTTAATACAGCAGGTATTGTACCTGAATCTATTAAGCGATCGCTAGACCTAAAAGAAACAGAATTTAGAAATGCTCATGCAGAGTTGATACATCGAGCGCTTGCAGATTCTAGAATACCATTGCTGTTTTTAACGGGGAATCCTGGAATTGGTAAAACAACAGCAGTCGCAAAGCAAATTATTGACCACTTACATGAGGGGTCACTACTAATATATGTCAGTCCTCGAATTCAGGTTAACCGAGATATTATTGATAAGTTTACAGAGGAAAATAGCTTAAAATTAGTTTCGGATGATTTAATTTGTATTAATACTAATAAAAGAATAGTTGATGATGCAAATGGAGGTTACGTTGTTGAGTACTATAATAATAACCTGACTAACGAACATCAAATAGGGCAAGTAAAATTTTTAGATGCTAGAGCTTTAAAAGACAAAGTATCTGACTTTCCTAGTCGCTTGGTTAGACGTACAGATAACTTAGTACAAGTAGAAAAACCCCATGAGGTTGGAGTCCTAGCAAGTTTGTGTGAAGCAATTCACACCTGTATCATTAATCCTGATTTACCTAATAATATTATTGCTACAGCCTCAATGCAGTCTTTAAAGGAAACTCGCTACGGCAATACTTTAAAGCATTTCGGCAGAATATTTAGTAGTGCTTATAATTCTTCCAAAAAGCCTCCTGGGATTATTCCAAAGAAGATGAAAGAAATCGCCAGTCGCATGAAAAATATTTTCATTATGATTGACGAAATTACAGGTTCGCAAGAGGGAGTTGCTTTTCTACATGGAGTTTTAGATTTTGTTGAAGAATATGATTTGTTAAATCCTGAATACGGCTTTAATCTGAAAGTTATTACTGCTGACGCGTCACTGACAATACAAGACGTAGTTGAAAATCATCTTTCTCTAAATCAAATTCAGGGAGATAAAATATTTGTCAGACAAGTTTCATATTCCATTGGTCAGTGTTTATCTTTTAATGAATTTGAATTTTTGAGTAAACCAGCAAGTCTGATAAATGCAAATTCTTATCCTGCTGACAAGCTGATATTTAATTATCATATATTTGTCCAGTCAGTAAGCTCAGAAGACATTACAGATGAAACTTTTACTTTAGATACTAAGGTAGCTCAAAAAATTGAAGAAGATATTTTAAAATTGCTAGATGAAAATGATGGACAAATTATAGTCTATATCCAAAATAAAGATACTCTCAAGCAATTAATTACTAAAATTTCTCAGCTAAGACCTACCTTTACTCTGCATCAAGAATATTTAGAAATACATGCCAGTTTATCGGATAAAGAAGAAGCTGAAATTCAGAAATACCAAAATATAGTCAAAGTAGTTTTTATGACTGCTTCCGCATCTCGCGGCTTATCTTTTCCCCAAACTAAATATATTCTTGTGCAGATACCTAGCTTTCAAATTGAGCAAAATTTGATGGAAATTATCCAAGTAATTTACCGTGGCCGAGGTGGCGCACTAGACCACGGTAGTAAATATTTAAATTTTTACTTGTCTGATAAAGCGATATACTACCCAAAAAAAGTAGATGATAATGGAAAAAGTTTAAGTGCTGCTGAATCAGAAAAACTTACAAATCTCTCATTAAAAGAAGCTTGTCTGAATGTATTAAATATTCTGATTATCCTGAAAGCATCTATTATGACCCGGATTATGGGGTCAGGAGAAATTGGTAGAAAACGATACGTCATTATTCCTATTGGTGGTAAAGCAATTAGCCAAGCAGGGGAGACATTTATTGGGACGTTGGCTACTTTATTACGGCAAATTAAAAAGGAGGTTAAAAAACAACCTGGAGATAATACATTGAAAAATATAGAGCAAAGTTTATATGAATTACTTTCTGTTCAAAAAACTGAAATAAGCCCTTATTCTCAAAAAAAATCACTTTCTGAAACTCAAGAAGTATCCTATGTTTCAATAGGATTTAATTTGTTATCAAAAATCGAGACTAGTCTTGATAATTTGCTGAGTCTGCCACCAATTGAAAAAACCTATGTTAGAGGTAGTTTACTCATTGTACCGTTATCAGAGAAACTAGTTAAAGAAACTAATTATATTGACTTAGAAAAAATTCTCGACCAAGAGCGAAATGAAGCTTTTATTAAACAACTTCAGCTTTTAGTAAAGTCAGGAAAATATCCAAAACAAATTATTAGTGCTGCTTATTCTTTAATAGACTTGACTAGAACAATTTTTAGTGAATTAGAACGCTCACAAAAATTAACCCAAACTTCTCTTTCATCAGAACGTTATTATGCGTTACCTATACAGGCATTTTTATCTTTTCAGGCTTTTGAAGACTATTTTGAAAATGAGAGAAGAATTGATAATGTCTCTTTGCGGGATATTTTAGCTCGGTATGCTTCTACACTTGCTTTAGCATATAATATTTTGCCCATTGACTCTAATTATCAAAATATTCCTTACGTAGTTTTCAATAGTGGTGCAATGGATAAATTAGGGAAAAACCTATTTAATGAAAATCAAATATTTCAGTCTAAAGAAATGAATATTCTAAATTTAATTCTTTCTCAAGAAGATTGATTTTCCATGAAATTTGATCGCACTTGTGAAAGTTAGGATGCTCAATACAATAACCCCACTCCTACTCTACAAAAATTATGCAAAATCTTACCAGAATTACTCGCAATCCTGAAGTGATGGGCGGCAAACCCTGTATTCGGGGAATGCGTATTACCGTTGGTACTGTCGTCGGCTTAATGGCATCTGGACATAGTAATAGCGACATCCTCAAGGCATATCCTTATCTTGAAGAAGCTGACATATATGAAGCACTTGCTTACGCTGCATGGCGGGCTGAAGAAATTGAAGTGCCTCTTAGAAGTGCATGAAAATTTTGATTGATATGAACCTTTCTCCTGATTGGGTTGCGGTTTTTGAGAAGTACAATATTTCCGCTGTCCACTGGTCTACCGTTGGCGATCCCCGTGAGAAAGATTCAATAATTATGGAGTGGGCAAGAACTAATGGATATATCGTCTTTACTCACGATTTAGACTTCGGCTCCCTACTAGCTGCGACAGATGTCGATACTCCTAGTGTTATTCAGGTTCGTACCCAGGATGTTTTGCCAAAAAGTATCGGAAATCTAGTCATTTCAGCCCTGAATCAGTTTGAGTCGTTACTAGAGACAGGTGCATTAGTCACTGTTGACCAAGCCCAATCTAGGGTGCGTATTCTACCAATTAGGCGCGGATAGTTTTAAGAAAATATTGCTAACTCCGTTTCCGGGTCAAAAAAGTGAATTTTCTCTGGAGTTAGCGATAACCAAAGTTGCTCTCCAGGCTGTACAAATCGGTCTGGTGGTATTCGCACTTGTAGGGAATTGGCTGTAGTAGCAGGTTGAGATCCCGGTTCGGCAATCTTAACAGCGAGAAAGGAATCGTTACCGAGATTCTCTACCAAATCTACTTGCACTGGGAGATTTTTGGTCGCAGGCATACTCAAGTTCAAGTGTTCTGGGCGAATGCCTAAAATTAGAGTTTTCCGATCATATTTTTGTAAAGCTTTTCCCCAAACTTCTGGAAGGGTGAAACGCAACTGGGAATGAGTAATCAATAGAGGGGCATGAAATTCCACAGGAATAAAATTCATCGGTGGTGAACCAATGAACTCTGCTACGAAAAGGTTGGCAGGGCGGTTGTAAAGTTCTAGGGGAGAAGCGACTTGTTGAATTTTACCCTCAGACATAATCGCAATCCGATCGCCCATTGTCATCGCTTCTGTTTGATCGTGGGTGACGTAAATTGTCGTTGTCCCCAATTGGCGCTGCAATTTGACAATTTGGGCGCGGGTTTCCGCCCGTAGTTTGGCATCTAAGTTAGAAAGCGGTTCATCCATTAAAAATACTTGGGGGTCACGCGCGATCGCTCGTCCCAATGCAACCCGTTGTCTTTGTCCCCCAGATAGCTGTTTAGGTAAGCGATTCAGCAATGTTTCGATTTGCAACAGTTGGGCAACACTACGTACCTGCTGATCCACTGACCGTTCTTTGTCAGAAATGTAGCGCAGTCCTTTAGGTAACTTTCTTGTCGTCCCAACGAAGAGATTTTCTGCCCACGTTCGAAGATAAGGAGATGAGGAGGATGAGGGAGATGAGGAAGTCATTTCTTCCCCTGCTCTCCCAGAACGGCGGCGTAACCCAAAGGCGATGTTGTCATACACCGTCATGTGAGGATAGAGGGCGTAATTTTGAAACACCATTGCGATGTCGCGTTCCTTGGGTGGTAGGTCATTGATCAAGCGATCGCCTATCCAGATATTGCCGCCAGTCATCACTTCTAACCCGGCGATTAATCGCAGTAAGGTGCTTTTACCACAACCGGAAGGACCCACCAGCACCATAAACTCTCCATCTGCGATCGTCAGGTTAATCCGCCGCAAGACGTTGACACTTCCCGCACGTTCTTGCGCTGCGTCAGTTTTCTCCCCAGACTTGAGTGGGGATTGAGTTTGCCCTGTCATACTTTCCCCTTTACGTGGGGAAAAACTTTTATAAACGTTTTCTAAAACAACTTGCGCCACGATTAGTTATTGTCATTGAGCATTGGGGATGGGCATTGGACATTGGATTTGGACAAATGACAAATGACCAATGACACTTTAGCGCCCATCATAGTACAGGTTCATGTAAATACGAAAAGTTAAAAAAACAGCTTGCAGCATCAAAAGCAAACTACCCTGAGTTTTAGGGCTCTCAGGAGGTGTTGTTATGACTACCGATATACCTAAAAATCTTTCCCAAGATCCAAGTATTAACCCTATCCATGACATTGTAGACGTACAAACCACAGATTGTTGCATTGTGGGTGGGGGCCCGGCAGGAACAGTATTGGCGCTGTTGTTAGCGCGTCAAGGCATTTCTGTAATGCTGCTGGAAGCACACAAAGACTTCGATCGCGACTTTCGCGGCGACACGATTCATCCGTCGGTGATGGAAATTATGGAGGAATTGGGACTTAGCGATCGCTTGCTAGAACTCCCCCATGCCAAAATGCGCCAAATTAGGTTTAAAACTCCTCAAGATACTGTCACATTGGCAGATTTTAGTCATCTGAAAACCCATTATCCCTACATTACGATGCTTCCCCAGGTAAAATTCCTGGAGTTCATCACCCAAGAAGCACAAAAATATCCTAGTTTCCATCTGGTAATGGGTGCAAACGTGCAGGAATTAATTGCCGAAAATGGCGTGATTCAAGGTGTCCGCTATCGGGGAGGCGGTGGTTGGCATGAAATCCGGGCAATACTGACAGTGGGTGCAGATGGTCGCCACTCACGTTTACGCCACCTGGGTGAGTTTGAGTCAATCGAAACCTCACCACCAATGGATATCCTCTGGTTTCGCCTGCCCCGGCAGCCAGAAGACCCAGAGGGGGGAATGGGGCGATTTGGCCAAGGTAAAATCATCGCTATGCTTGACCGTGGTGATGAGTGGCAACTTGCTTATGTCATCCCTAAAGGAGGCTATCAACAACTACGGGCTGCGGGTTTGGAAGAATTAAAAAAATCTGTTGTCGAAGTGGTGCCAGAATTCCAGCAACGCATCCAAAATTTACATGATTGGTCACAAATAGCTTTTCTCTCAGTCGAGTCCAGCCGCGTCAAACGCTGGTATCGTCCGGGACTGCTACTCATCGGTGATGCAGCTCATATAATGTCTCCTGTCGGTGGAGTTGGCATTAACTACGCGATTCAAGATGCTGTAGTTGCGGCAAATGTACTCAGCAAATCGCTCAAGAACCGACAAGTGCAACTTAGCGACCTAGCAAAAGTACAACGTCAACGTGAGTTGCCCACACGCATCATTCAGGCGTTTCAAACTTTTATCCAAAAGCGGGTATTTGCCCCAGTTCTCACCTCAAATCGCACCTTTGTACCACCTGCGTTTTTGCGCTTACCCATTTTGCGCGACCTACCAGCAAGGTTGATTGCCTTCGGTGTTTTTCCATCTCACGTCAAGACTTAATTTTTGCCAAGAATTTTTTCTATTTAATGAATGGATGGTACAATTATACTACTCCATGCAGAATTAAATGCTCATTTAGTCAGGCGAGGGTGGCGAGCGGCATACTCAATGCTGTTCAAAGCGATCGCTTGGCTTTTATGCTAGAAAGGACTAAAAACTTAGAGTGGATGTAGAAAATTTGTTCAAACATTATTAAAAAATGCAAACAATTAAACATATCTAGATATTAATTGGCACTACATAGAAAAACCCCCTCTTATTCAATCAGTACTTTTTGCAGTCAGGAGTAATTTTAATGAACAGTTGCGTTTTGATGGCGGAAATTATTAACGAGCCGCAACTCCGCTATACGGCGGATAATCTGGGAGTTACAGAAATGCTGGTGCAGTTTCCCAATTCCCAGAAACCAGAAGATCCACCAGCCACCCTGAAAGTTGTCGGCTGGGGGAATTTAGCCACAGAAATTCAGCAAAACTATCACCAAGGCGATCGCGTCATCCTGGTAGGACGTTTAGGTATGAGTACTGTTGAGCGCCAAGAAGGTTTTAAAGAAAAACGCGCTGAATTGACAGTGCAGCAAATTCAATCTGTTGGAGGTAGTTTTAATACTGATCCATTGCCCTCAGCAACCGCAACTCCATCATTTACTGAAACTGCTCCACGACAACCATCTTCAGCATCTCGTCCTGCACAGAAAGACGTTCCCACTTACGAGTCAGCACGTCCAGCGCCTACCCCAGCGACAAATCCTGTTGGCGTTACTCCCCAAGCGACAAGTTACGAACCCATACCCCAACCCACAAATTATGAGCGAACCACTTATCCAACAGTGAAAGAGGAAGAACCAGATCCAGATGATATTCCCTTCTAAAGTTAGGAGTTTAGCGTGTATTTAATTTGCTAACTAATATTACGATTAGACAATTTCTACAAATAGCCATCCTTTAGGATGTGCTATTTTTTTGTCTGCGTTGATTTAAGTCAACTGCGGATTGTAGTGCTGGATGATGAAGATATCCAGGATTGATTATTATCGTTACGATAAATTAATTAGGGTTTTGATAGAGAAATTTAACGAGAAAATGGAATATAGAATGAAGTGAGTTAGACAAGGGAGGTAGAAATAATATGTCAGTAAAACTTTTACCCGATCTTGAAGAATTAGCTGAAGGGTTGGGAGTTACAGGGATTATAGGAATAGTTCTTATACCCGTGTTACTTCCAGTTATAGGTGGTGTTGGCAGGCCAATAGCCAAAGCGGCTGTAAAAAGTGGAATCCGTTTTTATGAAAGAAATAAAGAAGCTTTGGCAGAATTAGGTGAAACTTGGGAAGATATCATCGCAGAAGCGAAAGCAGAGGTTGGTGAAGCAAGAATGAAATCGGCTGAACCAACAGAAACTTAGTAAGCGATCGCTTTGCCAAAAAGATAACAAGAAAAAGTAGCTCCCCATAACCCTTTTTCTATCGTTCGGCTGATTAATTTTTCTGGGCGACCCCACCATAATAAACAGGTATAAAATAGCCAAAAGAAAAACTCGTGACTGAAGAATTAAAAAAAGGCGATAAGGTGAAGTGGAATACGGCACAGGGTGAAACTACTGGCAAAGTAGAAAAAAAATTAACTTCACCCATAGATATCAGTGGACATCATGTTGCTGCTTCCAAGGATAATCCACAGTATCTAGTGAAAAGCGACAAAACTGGAAAAGAAGCTGCTCATAAATTCGATGCTCTTGAAAAAATTGAAGAGTAAAATTGCTGTAATCATCTCTGAACTAGCCAGTGAAAGGACTTGCACTAAACTTCCTCAAACTCCTTATCCGGCTTAAGTTTCCGGCTATTCAGGAGATTACGACTAAAGAATTTGCTCACTGGTTATTAAACTCTAGAAAGTCACAGCCATTAGTGCTAGATGCACGAAGTCAGACAGAGTATGCGGTAAGCCATATCAAAACAGCAACGCATATAGACGCTATTACACCTGACTTAGCAGCACTTTCAACAGTTGCAAAAGATAGACCAATTGTTGTGTACTGTTCCATCGGCTACCGGAGCGCAAAATTAGCCCAACAGCTTGATAAAGCCGGAATGAAGTGCATTTATAACTTAAGCGGTGGGATTTTTCAGTGGGCAAATGAAGGGAGGCTCATTTTTAAAGACGAGCATCCGACACAACTTGTACATCCTTATAATGCAATGTGGGGAAAATTGCTAAAAGCTACTTACCATGCTCAGGAGCAGTAAATGCCCGATTTTTCTTGGGAATACAGCCTAATAACATCAAGCAAGTAGAATAAAAACAACAATAAAACTACTTAAGCTGCATGTCTCAAGTTTCGATTGTCATTCCTACATTAAACGAAGCAGTGAGCTTAGGACGTACATTGCGCCAACTGACTTTACTTAATCCGCCTGCTTTTGAAGTGATAGTGGTAGATGGTGGCAGCGAAGATGAGACAGTGGCAGTTGCAAAGCAAGACTTTGGATCATTCAATCAGCCGCTATGTGTACAAGTTCTCTCATGTGAGCGGCGTGGGCGTTCTATTCAGATGAATTACGGTGCATCGGCTGCAACTGGAGATATTCTTTGTTTTCTTCATGCAGACACTTGGGTGCCGGATGACCTAATCAGCGTAATAGAGCAAACCCTAGCAGAGCCAACCATTGCCTGTGGAGGGTTCATTTCTTTGATGAGTGGATCTCAAACGACTCGCTGGGGTATCTCTCTACATAACTATCTAAAAACCTATTACGCACCACTAGTATTTAAACCTCACCTGTTTTTTCGAGGATTGCGTCTGTTGTTTGGAGATCAGGTAATGTTCTGCCGTCGGGCTGATTTTTGGGATTGCGACGGATTTAATGAGGCATTGCCGATTATGGAGGATGGAGATCTATGTTTGAGATTAGTTAAAAAAGGACGTATTTATCAGGTGAACCGTATTGTTCACTCTTCAGATCGCCGCGTAGCCAAATGGGGTAGCTCCAAAGCAACTGCAATTTACCTTTACATTGGGTTTTTGTGGGGAATTGGTGTTGATGCAAATTATCTCAAACAGTTTTATCAAGATATTCGCTGATTTAGGCTCCAATCATAGTGAAGATAGGATATCCGCGTTGAGGCACTAAGGGGATAATCTGTTTTCAAGTAGCAGCGAATGTATTCGGGAATGGAGGGCGCAACCTTTAAAAAATCCTGACGATACCATTTGAAGATTTGATTACAGTAAAGCGTTTTGCTCTCCATGTCATAACGGACTTTTTCAGGATTATTTATGAAACGACGCGCATCTTCATCTAATTGTTGACTCACCTGCTCAGGAAAGTAAGCTCCCGAACGAAGTAAGGGACAACCAACCGAAGCACAGACAATCGCAAAATGAATTCGTGGCTCCTGCAATTTATCCCGCAGAATAGAGTTCTCAATTTCAGCTAAACTGTAACTTTCCCGAAAGATATAATAACAGCGACGTTGGAAGAACCACAAAAAAGCTAGCCAGTTGGGAATCCCTAAAATTTTCGGACGAATCGACTTTATTGGGTATCTCTCCAAAATTGTCGAAATGGTGAACACATTGTAAAGGTTGATCCACAATGCCAATTGCTCAAAAGTGTTGTAATTGGATTTAAAAGCCAGATTTTTTTGACTCGATAACCAATCTGCTACCGCTTGAGGTTGCTCCGTTTTCCAAGCAATATAGTCTACACGACCCTGTTCATCAACATACTGACGCAACAACCTGTCCCAAGGTTCAAAATCAATCATTATCGCTGTATTGATATGTTAGCCGTTGTTTTTAAGTCTACCAATCCCGGTTGAAAGTTAAAAATCATTATCAGCTTTAAAACAGTTCGTAAATAGACCATGCTGTAGGGGCACAGCAATGCTCATTGATGTCAACTTAAGCAAAAAGCCTTTTCAAATCTCGTTTCCAGCCTCTGGGCTGGAAATGCTGCTCCTGGCAGCTCTGCCGCCAGGACGGCATTCCCAGTCGGAGACTCGGAACGAGACAAGAGTCAATCTCTAAAAGCTTGTTAGAGACTGGCTTTTACGTTAAGTTGACACCAATGAGCAATGCTGTGCCCTTACAAAAGATATTGTTTTTAACCTTTTTCCATATTTGGTATTTCTTGTCAATGCGTAAGTCCTAAGTTATTGCGATCGCCTGCCGGAAATTGTAAGCCAGCGCCTAGCCAGCAGATGCTACAGACAGTTCATATTTATGGAGTATTAAGTATTTTTTGTTGCTATCCAAACTCTGATCCAGAGAACTGTAAAAATCGAGTAATCTGACGGGGCGATAAGCGCCCCGTCAGCTAACGACCACTAAATAAGTCCTGTGATTAATTAACATTTAATTAATTAAGCCAAACATTTGTTAAGTTGTGAGTAAATTTGGCCAATATCCAGCTTTCTACCAATAAAAACTGCTTGGTTTTTAGGCGGAGTTTGCCATTCATCAGCATGTAAGCTATAGCGAAGCCCACTCATCTGAAAAATATGGCGCAATTCACTATCACTAAACCACAAAATCCCCTTAGCTCGAAATACATCCTTTGGCATTTCTTCGGTAAGGAAATTCTCAAATTTATGGACATCAAATGGTCTATCAGTTTGAAAAGAAATCGAAACAAACCCATCATTTTCTAAATGATGAGAGTGATGTTGGTGATGATGATGTTCATGATTATGGTCATGATGATGGTGTTCATTCTCGTGAGAACCTTCCGCATTATTAGCGGTATACTCATCTGTTGGAGTTAAACCCACATCTAGAATTAACGGTAACGACACTTCTCCATGTTTGGTGTGCAGAATTTTCGCACCATTTTTCATATCATGGATAAAATTTTCTACAGTTTCTAGTTTTTCTGGAGTAACGAGGTCTGTTTTATTCAGAAGAATAATATCTCCATAGGTAATCTGTTTTAAAGCAGCTTCGCTCTCAAAATGATCTTCATTAAACGTTTCAGAATCTACTACAGTTATAATCGAGTCGAGGTTTGTTAGATCCCTTAATTCTGTTCCCAAAAAAGTTAATATAATTGGCAAAGGGTCAGCAACGCCAGTCGTTTCAATGACTAGATAATCAATGCGGTCTTCTCGTTCTAAAACTCGATAAACTGCATCAACTAAATTATCATTGATGGTACAACAAATACAGCCATTAGTCAGTTCGACCATATCTTGGTCTATAGAAATTAGCAATTGGCTGTCTATGTTAATATCACCAAACTCATTTACAAGTACGGCAACTTTTAAATCTTGTTTGTTTTTGAGAATTTGATTTAGCAGTGTAGTTTTACCACTGCCTAAAAATCCTGTGATAATAGTAACAGGCATTCCTTGTTTAGGAATATCAAGACTTGGGTTTGAAGTTGGCGCTGGTAATTGAGTCATAATCAATTCAACTCTCTGCAAATTTCAAAATTTTTAGTAGTAATTAGTAATTGCTAGTAGTTAGTTTTTAAAAGTCCTACTAATCACTTTTTATTTCCTCGTCTCCATAGGGTGGAGGTGGAATTATCGCCAGAATCGCTGTTTGTAAAACTTCTGTCGGCGCGAATTTCGTATCGTTGTACCTCTTCGCGGATGATAGGTAAGTTTGCTTTGATTATTCGCTGCATCTTTGCCTCGATTTTGTCCAAGTCATCGGGAGTGATGCTGACTGGACAATCGAAGTCGTAGTAAAACTCGTTTTCTGTGATGGGGCCAGTTGCTACTTTAGTCCTTGGAAAGAGCTTTTGCACTGCCATCGCCATTATATGGGCGCAGGTGTGACGAATCCGCATGAGCTTTTCGCACTCGTGCTGGCTTAAGTTTTCCTGGGACTGGGTTAGGGAACTGACCATACTTACAAAGAATGAGAATCGTTATCATGATAGCGCAAAAATGCATCCATCTTAGAATTTTCGCGGCTTTTCTTTTCTAAAGATGAGGTTTTTCTGCAATTTGACTTCGCATTGGTTAAAACTGCACGACAAGAGTGAGGGGTAGCAGCTTGCTAGAGAGACTTAACAGGAAAAGTCAGATTCACAACTTCTAGCGCTCTGGAGAAGGAAAGAAGTATGATATAGACTTGAAAAAATTTTCATATCAATAGCCATTCATTCAAATCATATTAATGGTGAATGATGAACCCTAAAACCTTATCGTCTCCAGATGTTTGCGCCCGGCAACTCAAAATCTTAGCAGATACCACTCGTCTATCTGTTCTCCAAATTCTCATGGAAGGCCCTAAACACGTGGGAGAACTGAATGCTGTTTTGAAGCTAGAGCAGAGTTTGTTATCCCACCATTTAAAAATTTTGCGGAAAGCAGGTTTTGTGGAGGCCACACGAGATGGCAAGGCAGTACTTTACCATTTTGTGCCGACGATTCGACAAGTCAACACTGGTAAGGCAATTGATTTAGGCTGTTGTCTGCTTTCTTTTGAATAAAAATTTAGAAGCAATTTTTCGATGAAAAAACTCAAAACCTTAGCATTGATTCCTATTGGTTTCACAATTTGCTTAGGATTATCATCTTGTACGCAACCTTCAAAAACAGCTACTCAACCAACCAATAAATTACAGGGAAAGTTAGTTTTAACAGGCTCTAGTACAGTAGCACCGTTGGTAGCAGAAATTGGTAAGCGATTTGAATCAGAGTATCCTGATGTGCGAGTGGATGTGCAAACAGGAGGTTCATCTCGTGGTATTGCCGATGCTCGTACAGCCGTTGCTAATATTGGTATGGCATCTCGTAGCCTCAAAGAGGAAGAAAAAGACCTACAAGCTTTTTCAATTGCCCGCGATGGAATTGGCATTATTTTGCATAAAGAAAATTCAGTAAAATCCCTGTCAAATCAACAGGTTATCGATATCTATACGGGTAAGATTAACAACTGGCAACAGGTTAGCGGCAAAAATGCACCGATTACGGTTGTCAATAAAGCTGAAGGACGTTCTACCCTCGAATTGTTTCTTGGCTACTTTAAACTCAAGAATAGCGATATCAAAGCATCGGTTGTCATTGGGGACAACCAGCAGGGCATTAAGACAGTAGCAGGTAATCCTAACGCCATTGGTTATGTATCAATTGGTACTGCTGAATTTAGTATTAACAACAGCGTTCCCATCAAGTTATTGCCTTTGAATGGAGTCGCTGCCACCACAGAGAATGTCCAGAATGGGACGTTTCCTCTTTCCCGTCCTCTGAATTTAGTTACCAAAATCCAACCACAAGGATTAGATCGAGCATTTATCGAGTTTGCACAGTCGCCACAAGTCCATGACATTGTTAAAAAACAGGATTTTGTCCCCATCTCAAAGTGATATCTTTTTAGTGTGGATATTACGGCTATTCAGTCTGGTCACAGGTATTATTGTTATCTTAATTACCACATTTTTATTACTTGAAGCATTGCCGATACTGCGACAGGTAGGATGGTTGCGTTTTGTCAACGATCCATCTTGGCATCCAGTTCAAGGATTGTATAACCTGATGCCGATGTTGTGGGGAAGTCTTTTGGTGACACTCGGTTCTGTGCTGTTTGCTACACCTTTAGGAATTGGCTCGGCGATATTTTGTCAATATTATGCACCTCCTTTCATTGCTAGATTTTATCGGCAGTTAATTGAGTTACTCGCAGGCATTCCTTCTGTAGTTTACGGTTTCTGGGGTTTGGTCGTCCTTGTGCCGCTGATTGGCAAACTACAGCCGCCGGGAACCAGCCTTCTAGCGGGAATCGCCATTTTGACATTAATGATTCTGCCAACGATCGCCTTAACAGCAGAAGCCAGTTTTTCTGAAGTCCCGGCTGAGTATCTACAGGGTGCAGCAGCCTTGGGAATTTCTCGCTGGGCAACAATCAGAAGCGTTGTTTTACCTGCTGCTAAATCTGGTTTATTTACTGGTTTGATTCTAGGAACAGGACGCGCCATTGGAGAAACGATGGCAGTGTTGATGGTTTGTGGCAATGTAGTACAAACGCCCACCAGCTTATTTGACCCCGTTCGCACCCTCACTGCCAATATCGCTTTAGAGATGGCTTACGCCACAGGGAATCACCGTTCAGCACTGTTTGTTAGTGGCTTATTGCTGATGGTAGTGATCGCCTTATTGATAGCCGTTGCCGAAGGTATTAGCCGGAGAAACATTTATGGGTAAAAAATCGATCCCATTACCTACCCTTGTCCTCTGGGCGATCGCTCTATTTGTCACCGCCGTTTTTTGCTGGATTTTAGGCGATATCGTCTGGCACGGCATGGGGCAACTTTCCTGGGAATTTTTGACAACTGAACCTCGAAATGCAGGGCGTGAGGGCGGAATTGCGCCGATTCTGATTTCTACTTGTCTGATTTTAGGGGTTTGTATGGCGGTTTCTCTCCCCCTTGGTATTTCTACTGCCGTGCTATTAGCCGAGTTTACAACCACTGAAAGTGGGTTTGGGCGTTTGGTGCGTCGTAGTTTGGATGTGTTGGCAGGAGTACCATCTATTGTTTTTGGCTTGTTTGGCAACGCCTTTTTCTCGATTAAGTTGGGATTAGGCTTTTCGATTTTGTCCGGTGGGTTGACTTTGGCTTGTATGGTGTTGCCAATCCTGATTCGTTCCGCAGAAGCAGGATTTCGGGCTGTTCCGGCTGATTATCGATTAGGGGCAGCCGCTTTGGGATTATCACGCACCACCACATTATGGAAACTGCTATTACCAGCAGCGACACCTGGGTTAGTTGTGGGTTTAGTGCTGGGGATTGGCAGGGCGATCGCCGAGACAGCCGCACTGATTTTTACCAGTGGTTATGTAGATCGAATGCCAGAGTCATTACTGGATTCTGGGCGATCGCTATCGATTCACATTTTCGATTTATCAATGAATGTGGCTGGCGGGGATGCTAACGCCTACGCTTCTGCCTTAGTGCTGTTGATTTTATTGTTGCTGGTGAATGGTATAGCAACATGGACAGCTCGGTTTTGGTTAGCTCGGAGAATTACATCTTGATGAAGGAATCTCAACTATCACAAAATTCTCGGTTATCTCTGCCTTCAATGCAAACCGAGCGACTGAGTTTATATTATGGGAAAAAAGCTGCTTTTACAGAGATAACCATGCCGATTCAGGCAGGTAAGATTACTGCACTGGTGGGGCCTTCTGGCTGTGGCAAAAGCAGTTTTTTGAGTTGTCTGAATCGTCTGACTGATTTGATACCTCACACCAAAGTTGCGGGAAGCATTCGGTTAAATTCTTTAGAAATTCTCAATGAGCGTGTAGATGCGATCGCACTACGCCGGCGTGTGGGTACAATCTTCCAAAAGCCCAATCCTTTCCCCTTCTCAATTTGGAAGAATCTGGCATTTCCCCTACAAGAACACGGGATCAAAAACCGCGAAAAACTTGATTGGCTGATTGAAACCACGCTCCAAGATGTCGGACTGTGGAAAGAAGTCAAGGATCGACTTCATACCTCTGCCTTATCTCTGTCTGGCGGACAAAAACAGCGATTATGTATTGCCCGTGCTTTGGTTGTGCAACCAGAAGTCTTACTATTTGATGAACCCTGTAGCGCCCTCGATCCGATTTCTAGCGGCGTAGTTGAGGATTTAATTGCCAGTCTGCGAGGACGTTACACAGTGGTAATTGTTACCCACAACCTCGCTCAAGCTAGACGAATTGGTGATTACGCTGCCCTGTTCTGGGTACAGCAAGAAGTAGGACGATTAATTGAGTATGGTACAGTCGAGCAGATTTTTACAGCACCCCAGCACTCTTTGACTGCCGCCTACGTGAATGGTATTCGGGGGTAGTAATACCAATTCGTAAGCACATTCAGTACGCATGGCGTTAGCCCAGTCGCCGCAAGAGATAGCAGAGTCCATTGCTGTTTGCAAGCGATCGCAGAGATTTTTGTGCAGATTAACCCAATGCCTCTTGTATAAAAAACTGAGTTCGGGATTATCTCTTCTGATAATTGCTAATATTTCGGTCTTACCTATCTCCATATCGGAAGGAAGCTAAACCAACTAACCCCGACTGAGGTATTGCAATTGCGTGATCGCCCCTAAAAAACTTTATTAGCTAGTGCTTTTTTACTCTATTGGATAGATAATATAGCTAAGTATGAGCAAAAATTTATAACTCATATTTAAGGAGCTTTAATGACTAGACGTATTACCAGTGCTGTAAATTCACTAGTGGCAAACTTATCTCGACGAAATGCACTTTTGTGGCTTGGAGGTAGCGGAGTAACTACCGCCTTGATGGTTGGAGCACAAAAGGAAGTGAGCGCTCAAAACAACAAAGAGTTGAAATTGGTGAACCCACCAACGTTATATGATGCAACCCGAAATGGCTATAGTCATATAGCTGTTACACCATCAAGAACGAGAACCGTCTATATTTCTGGTCAATTTGGTTCGGATTTACAAGGTAATCTTGTCTCCGACGACTTTGAACAGCAGTTAATACAGGCTTTTAAAAACCTCCGTTTTGCCCTACAAGCAGTTGGTGCACAACCACAAGATGTAGCAAAAACTACTATTCTTATCGCGGATTACGACCAAAGCAAATTGATCCCATTAGGACGTGAAATTAGTAATTTGTGGGGGTATAAACCACCAGCAAATACTCTTATTCCCGTTCCTAGACTTGCACTTGACGGTATGTTGTTTGAAATTGATGCTTATGCGGTAATTCCAGAAAAAGGTAATTGAAGGCTGTTTCCAACTTAACTAAAAATCCCAGCAGGTGCTAGTAGTTCGCTCTCATGAACTTGGCTCTTTCAAGGGTAAGGGTAAAAGAGGAAAGGAATTAAAAACCTTTCCCCAGCCCTGAGAAGCACATTTTTAGGTTGTCAAATTACTAGCTTACGTTGGGAATCCTAAATCTAAAGTTAAGCCACACTAATATTTACCAATTAACATTAAACTACCGTTGCTAATTTGGGAACAATAAGTTTATAAATAACTAGGATTTAGCAGCATGTTTAGCAATCACGTTAGTATTCCCAGATACCACATCATTGAAGAAATCTACAATGGTTTGAGAACCATAGTTTATCGAGGGTATCGAGAAACTGACTCATTACCTGTAGTGATCAAACTGCTGAAAAATCCATATCCCACCTTCAATGAACTGGTGCAGTTTCGCAATCAGTACACCATTGCCAAAAATCTAAATTCATCCCTGATCATCCAAACCTACAGCTTGGAGGCATATCAAAATGGTTATGTGTTGGTGATGGAAGATTTTGGCGGCATTTCTCTAAAAGATTATTTTACTCGTGATCAGACGCGAGACAAGGGGTTTTTGCAAGAGTTTTTACAAATAGCGATCGCGCTGTGTAATACCTTAGAGATCCTCTATAGTCAGCGCATCATTCATAAAGACATCAAACCGAGCAATATTTTAATTAATCCTCATTCCAAACAAGTTAAATTAATCGACTTTAGTATTGCATCACTATTACCAAGGGAAACGCAAACGCTAATCAGCCCCAATGTGTTAGAAGGAACACTAGCTTATATTTCTCCAGAGCAAACAGGGAGAATGAATCGGGGGATTGACTACCGGACTGATTTTTATTCACTCGGTGTAACTTTCTATGAGTTACTCACAGGTGAGTTACCTTTTCAATCAAATGATCCAATGGAGTTAGTGCATTCCCATATAGCTAAAATAGCCTCCTCAATACATAAAATTAACTCAGAAATTCCGCCGATAATTTCGGAGATCGTCAGTAAGCTGATGGCGAAAAATGCTGAAGACCGCTATCAAAGTGTATTAGGACTAAAGTATGATTTAGAAATTAGTCTTACTCAACTGAAGACAACGGGTAAAATTGAAACTTTCCCAATTGCCCAAAGGGATGTGTGCGATAGATTTATTATCACTGATAAACTCTATGGACGAGAAGCAGAAGTAAAAATCCTACTAGAAGCATTTGAAAATGTCAGCTTGGGTGCAACAGAAATAACACTGGTAGCTGGCTTTTCAGGAATTGGTAAAACTGCGATTGTTAACGAAGTCCATAAACCTATTGTTCGTCAACGTGGATATTTTATCAAAGGCAAATTTGACCAATTTAATCGGAATATTCCTTTCTCAGCATTTGTTCAAGCTTTCCGCCATTTCATGGAGCAATTACTAGCAGAAAGTGATGTTCAAATACAAGAATGGAAAAATAAAGTTATTCAAGCATTAGGTGAAGACGGACAGGTAATTATTGAAGTCATTCCCGAATTAGAAAGAATTATTGGCCAACAACCACCTGCACCAGAATTATCAGGGAACGCAGCCCAAAATCGATTTAATTTATTATTTCAGAAATTTCTCCAAGTATTTACAACTAAAGACCATCCCTTAGTAATATTCTTAGATGACTTGCAGTGGGTAGATTCGGCTTCTTTGAAACTCATGCAATTATTAGTGAATGAAACTAATCAGGGATATCTATTGTTAATTGGTGCATATCGAGACAATGAAGTTTTTCCAGCACATCCGTTGATGGTGATGTTGGATGAAATTCATAAAACAGGCGTAACTGTGAATAGGCTTACGCTGAAACCGCTTAACCAATTACAATTGAATCAACTTGTAGCCGATACGTTAAATTGTGCAGAAAATGTGGCATTGTCTCTTTCACAATTGATTTATCGCAAAGCTCAAGGTAATCCATTTTTCGCAACTCAGATTCTCAAATCATTACATCAAGACCAACTAATTCAATTCAATTTTGTAGAGGGATGCTGGCAATGTGACATTTCCCAAATAAATCAGCAGACACTAGCAGATGATGTTGTTGAGTTTATGGTCTTTCAATTACGAAGGCTACCAGAATCAACTCAACAACAATTGAAGCTAGCTGCTTGTATTGGGAATCAGTTCGATTTAAAAACATTAGCGATTGTTTCTAAACAATCAGAGGTAGAAACCGCAGATTTCTTGTGGAAGGCTTTGCAAGAAGGATTGATTTTGCCGCAAAGTGAGGTTTATAAGTTTTTTGTTGATTCAGAAAATCAAGCAGCTACTCAGGAACATTCTGAGATGGTTGTATATAAATTTTTACACGATCGCGTCCAGCAAGCGGCCTATTCACTGATTCCAGAAGCACAAAAACAGTCAACACACCTGCAAATTGGGCGATTGTTATTGCAGAATACACCTTTAGAACAGCAAGAGGAAGGAATTTTTGCGATCGTTAACCAATTCAATTACGGACTGGATTTATTAGAGGAACCTAGCGAACGAGAACATTTGTCCCGGTTAAATCTGATAGCTGGTTGTAAAGCCAAAAATTCGACTGCTTATGCGACAGCAGTGGAGTATTTAAAAGTTGCGATGCTTCTATTACCGATAAATGCTTGGCAAAGCAGCTACGAGTTGACTCTTGCGGTTTACGAATCTGCGGCTGAGGCAGAATATCTCAATACAAACTTTGATTCATCAAAATCATTAGTAGAGATTATCCTCAAAAACGCTAAATCTCCATTGGAAAAAGTTCGCACCTATGAGATTCAAATCCAATCTTATACGGCGCAAAATAAATTCATTGAAGCAATAGCTACAGGTAGAGAAGCGCTGCAATTACTAGATTTTACATTACCTGAAGACGGTAACACTCAAACAATTTTTGATGAACATCAACAGTTGCAAGAAATGTTGCTTCATCAATCGATTACAGCATTGGCAGATTTGCCAGAAATAACTGATCCTCAAAAATTAGTTGCACTCCGCATTCTATCGGGTTTGTTTGCACCGGTTTATATAGCCAAACCGATGTTGTTGCCACTGAAGATTTTTACAATGATCAGAATTTGTATCCAGTATGGCAACTCACCACAGGCATCTGTTGCTTACAGCCTCTATGGATTATTTTTGTGCAGTATTGGTGCAATTGAAGATGGGTATAACTTTGGGAAACTGGCAATACAACTTTTAGATAAATTTCAAACTAAAGAACTTAAAAGCCGAGTTTATTTAACATTTAGTCTGTTTATTAAACACTGGAAAGATTCAATTAAATCCACATTGAGTTTATTTTTGGATGGATTACAAAGTGGATTAGAAACCGGAAATTTAGAATATGTAGGCTATTGCGCTAATTGCTATTGTCAATTTCTCTTCTGGAGTGGAGACAACCTAGAAAATGCTGTGCTGGAGGCAGATAAATATTGCGAACTGATGCAGCAGATTAAACAAGAAGTATCTCTGGTTTGGGGAAATATCTGGCGGCAGACGGTTCTAAATTTACAAGGAGAAGTGGTCAATCCCTGCTGTTTAAGTGGAAAGCATTTTAACGAAGTAGAAATGCTACCAACTTTGATTGAAACTAACAATATCAATGGTATTTGTTATGTCTATCTAGCAAAAACGCTACTGTCTTATCTTTTTGGTGAATATAAATCTGCTTGGGAATATTCCCAAAAATTTGAGCAGTATGAGCAGGGAGCAGCAGGCTTATTAATTGTTCCTTTGCGAAATTTTTATCAATCTCTGAGTTTGTTAGCCCTTTGTTCTCAGGTAAGTGAAGCACAGCAACAGCTTTATCTTCATAAAGTAGCTGAAAACCAAGCAAAAATGCAAGAATGGGCAGAACATGCGCCAGTCAATTACCAGCATAAGTACAATTTAATTTTGGCTGAACAAGCTCGTGTAACAGGCGATCGCCTACAAGCCGCAGATTATTATGAAATAGCTATCCAAGAAGCAATCGCTAATGACTATGTTCAGGAAGCAGCGATCGCTAACGAACTTGCTGGCAAATTTTACCTAGAATGGGGTAAAGAAAAAGCCGCTGAAGGATATCTGCAACAAGCATATTACTGCTATGCCCATTGGGGAGCAAAAGCCAAAACTGATGATTTGGAAAAACGCTATCCCAAATTACTCAAACCCATTTTGCAACAGCAAGAATTCAACTTTAACCCCTTAGAAAGCATAGCCAGCATTGCCCGTACATCAACTTTCACATCTACTTACACTACCAGCAGTACTAATATTTCTGATGCTCTAGATTTAACCTGCATTCTCAAAGCCGCTCAAACTATCTCTAGTTGTATCGAATTAGATGCACTCATCAGCAGTATCAGTCGGATTATCCTAGAAAATTCTGGTGCGAAAACATCTGTATTAATTCTTCCTCAAGAAGATACTTGGCAAGTGCGGGCAATTACCTTTATCGATCTACAGTCAAATTCCCAGACTGATGTCAAAACCATTCTTGATACACAACTACTAGATGCTTGTCAAGATATTCCTAGAAAACTGATAAATTACGTTAAAAATACTCAAGAAACCGTCATCATAGACAATTGTAAAACAGATATTCCTGGTGTAATTGGGGAATATATGCTGCTACATCAACCCCAAAGTGTATTATGTACACCCATTATTAAGCAAGGTCATGTGGTGGGGATTCTCTACCTAGAAAATCAACTAAATCAAGGGGTATTTACTAGTAACCGTCTACAGGTGATTAACCTACTGTCCTCCCAAGCAGCAATTGCCTTAGAAAATGCTCGGCTTTATCAACAAGCCGGGCAAGCATTGCAAGATTTGCAGCAGGCACAATTACAAATAGTCCAAAGCGAGAAAATGTCTGCATTGGGTAACTTAGTTGCTGGTGTAGCCCATGAAATGAATAATCCTTTAGGCTTTATTTCTGCTACTCTCCAGCAAGCTCAACCTACCCTTGCTGATGTTTTTGAACACTTAAAACTATATCAAAAAAATCTACCCAACAAGAGCGAGGAAATTCTTGACCACGCCGACAGAATAGACTTAGATTATAGCTTAGAAGACTTGCCCAAGATGATTGCTGCAATGGTAATGGCGTGCGATCGCCTGAAAAATATCAGCACCAGTCTCCGCACTTTCTCTCGTGCAGACCAAGCCTACAAAGTACCGTTTAATATTCATGAAGGTATTGATAGTACAATTCTAATTTTAAAACATCGTCTCAAAGCCAATGATAGCCGTCCGGCAATTGAAGTAGTAACTGAGTATGGAAAGTTATTGGAAATTGAATGCTTTCCAGGACAATTAAATCAAGTATTTATGAACATTTTAGCGAATGCTATTGATGCATTAGATGAATCAAATATAGGTCGGACTTTTGAGGATATTCAAGCTAATCTTAACCGAATTATAATTACCACCTCATTAAAAGAAAACCAGGTTGAGGTGAAGATTGCTGATAATGGGCAAGGGATGAGTGAATCAGTCAAACAAAAGGTATTTGATCACTTGTTTACCACTAAAGGTGTTGGGAAAGGAACGGGATTAGGATTAGCGATCGCTCAGTCTATTGTTGTAGAAAAACATGGTGGAACTTTGGATGTGAATTCTACCCCAGGCGAGGGAACAGAATTTGTGATTACCTTACCGATTCTGGCTCAAATTCTGGGGTAACTTGTTGGAGATATTGGCAGGACTTGCTCCTAGTCCGCTTCTTTATCAAGAAAGCCAGGAAGCAGAAGGAATACTACCCTCTGCTTCGTGCTGTGACTACTCATGAGCAAGGGTTTAAGAACCCTATTGAACTTCCGCACCCTGTTTTCCTGCTTTTACAACAGCAAACTAACCAAGGTTAATCTTGACGGCTTTTTTCTTCTCTCCTTCAACCTTTGGTAGGGTGAGGGTAAGAATGCCGTTCTTGTAATCAGCTTGGGCTTTATCGTTTTGAACGTGAGCAGGTAGCGGAATGACTCGCTCAAATTTGCCATAACGGAATTCAGAGCGCATCATGCCTTTTTCTTCCGTCTTGGTTTCAGACTTGCGTTCGCCACTGATTGAAACAGATTCTTCAGTAACCTCCACATTCAAATCTTTAGATTCCAGTCCCGGAATTTCTAGTCTGAGGTGAACTGCGTCAGCAGTTTCTTCCATTTCGGCGGAGGGTATAAAGGTAAATGCAGAGACTTCTCCATCGCCACTGGGGATGAACCGCTCAAACAGACGGTTCATCCGTTGTTGCAAATGCTCCATTTCCCGCAAAGGCTCCCAACGGAAAGGTTCCCAACGTTCAATTTCTTGAAAAGGTTCCCAACGAGTAATCGCCATAATCATTGCCTCCAATATTCGTGATTTAAAACTTGATATTTCAACTTGATTGCTACCCTTGCAGGTTTCGCTTCACTGCGATCTGGATGTAGCAAGTTATTAGTTAGATGGTGGTAAAACCCTTTTGCAAATAAGAAAGGTTTTGCCACTATTTTTAGGTTAAAAAGAAAATTTGAGGAACTTGTGAGGAAGTGGTTGATACTCCCTAGACTATGAAGAAAGTGCCTGAAGTCAACAGTTTTTAACCTTGCAGGTGATGCTTACCAATCAGTCTAACAGTACTAGCTTGGAGTCCTTTGTCACCTTCTTCTTCCGCAAAACGAACTTCGTCTCCCGCCTGCAACTGCTCGAAATCACCATTGAATAGACTGTTGCGATGAAAATAAACTTCGCTACCATCAGGTGTCTCAATGAAGCCGTAGCCCTCATCTGGGAATAATGTCGCAATCCGTCCATGAGGCTGTTCTTCGTGAGTCTTGGTTTCTTGCCGTAGCATACTGGCATGGTCTTGTAGTTTGCGCTTGGCTGCATCAAAGGCATCACGAATTGCTACATAAATATCCTCGTGCGATTGACGTTCAGGTGGGTCACGTTTCACAACTATTTCCCCCGTTGGCACAGTGATATCAATTCGCACCTGATAAAGTTTGCCGTTACGGTGATGTCGATGTGGGGCATCAACTATGACTCGACAGCTGGTAATTCGGTTATAAAAATTCTCTAGTTTATCAACTAAGGAGCGAATTTTTGTTTCTACAGCTTCTGATGGAGGAATGTTATGAAAGGTGATTTGTAGTGGGATTCTCATGATTGCTCCTATTTCTCAAGTATTTCTTGCCTTGATTGACAAGTTGCTCAGACAAGGCGCTAATTAAGATGCGTTTTCCCAATCACAAAGCAACTCATGCTCTTGCTTAACTGCAAGTTTACGTAGGGGAACTTGAGGAGTACCGATATCTGTTGAATGTTTAGATAACTGTTTTTTCTGAATTTGCTTTTTTAGCTGCAACTTTGGTTTAGTAGCTGTGATGGTCATTATACTCACCTCCCACACTCAATCTGGAAGGACAATTCATTATGAGAAGGCAAATGTAAAACAGGCTTTCTGTCGGTCTTTTAGACCTAGATTCTGTACTTCACGAACTTACAGTCTGCTGTATATACAGCAGCAATTAAAGCTCAGTAGTCAATATATATTCGGATTTTGAACTTTAATTATTAACACTCTACTTTTAATTTCTATTATTTATCTAAAAGCCAATACCAGGCAATAAACGATAAAAAACTATATACAAATAAAATATAATATTTCGGCAGGCAAAAGTTCAACAATAGGAGGATTTGAGCAATTTAATGAATGCTTTGTAGAGACAGTCACTTAGGACTCTAAAATTCATGTAAAATTAAATAAATAGCCTATTTTTGGCGAATTAAAACTCTAAATAATAAAAATTCGCTGCTAATGTCCTTAATAACTAATTGAAAATCGCATACCAAGGTTATAAGCTGATCATCAATAAAATTGAGGAAATTGTGAGAAAAGCAAAACTACCTCACAAGTTCTTCAAATTTCTCTCTTAGCATCAAATTAAAGCCATAACAAGTGAGCCGCATTGCACCTAGGCAATTACATACTCCCAACCTATAAAAACTGGTGAATTTACTATGCAAAACCTATCTAATCAACCAGTGAAAAGCGCTCATGAACTCAAAAGGAAGTATGAAGCAGGCGAAAGAGACTTTCGAGCCGCCGAGTTATCTAAAGCTGACTTACAAGAAACCTATTTAGAAGGAGTAGAACTGAGTGGAGCCAACTTGGATGCAGCCAAACTTAGTAGAGCAGACTTGAGTGGAGCTAACCTCAGTGGAGTTTTCTTAAGAAAAGCCATCCTCAGAGGAGCCAACCTCAGTGGTGCAGACTTATTTAAAGATAAATTAGTTGGAGCCGATTTGAGTGAAGCCGACCTGCGGGGCGCAGATTTGAGGGGAGCTAACTTAAACGGCGCTAATCTGAACGCAGCCAAATATGACAGTTACACAGTTTTTCCAGAGGATTTTGACCCTGTGAGTGCCAAGATGATATGCCTGGAAGAATAAGGAAGGAGATATGTTATGACTAGAATCCTGACATCCGATAAAGTCTTCCCTCGAATGGTGGAATTGCGCAGGAATTTACACCGTCATCCTGAACTGGCATTTGAGGAAAAAAAGACAGCAGCGATCGTTATAGATGAACTCAAGCGTCTAGGTCTTCCTTTTTGGTATGGCGGGGTAGGTAGTGGCGTCATTGCCAAGCTGATGAATGCTGGACAAGGAGCACCTACAATTGCACTACGGGCTGATATGGATGCCCTCCCCGGACAAGAAAATACGGGGTTGCCCTTTGCTTCTCTCAACTCAGGCAAAATGCACGCCTGCGGTCACGACGGTCACATGTCGATGGTGTTGGGCGCAGCAGCTTTACTCAAGCAGAACCCACCACCGGGAAATGTCGTTTTTATCTTTCAACCTGCTGAGGAAAAGGGTGCTGGGGCTAAAGTCATGATCCAAGCCGGTGCTTTAGAAGGCGTGAATGCCATCTTTGGCGGCCATGTTACCCGTCACTACCAAGTGGGAGAAATTATGGTTGCTAAGGGAGCAATCACTGCCCATTCTGATGGCTTTACCATTTACGTTAAAGGTCGAGGTGGACACGGAGCCAGACCCCATGAAACTGTTGATGCCGTAGTTGTTACTGGACTATTGATTATGGCTGTGCAAACCCTAGTTTCACGAGAAATCAACCCAGCCTATCCCTCGGTAGTAACCATCGGCAAAGTAGAAGCAGGTAGTGCAGCTAACGTCATTGCCGAGGAAGCAACTCTGCAAGGCACGATCCGCACAACTAATTTGGAGGTGCAAAACTATCTCATTGATGGAATTAAGCGCATAGCCACAGCCGTTGGAGAACTGCACAATGCGAGGGTAGAGGTAGAGATTCGCCACGGATACCCGCCTGTAATCAATACAGAAACAGAAACGGAAATTGCCCGACGGGCTGTAGTTAAGTTATTGGGTTCAAAGGGATTGGTCGCAATGGATCATCCCAGCATGGGGGCAGAAGATTTTTCTTACTACTTATTACACGTTCCTGGCTGTTACGTCAGATTTGGCGCTTGCCAACAGGGTTGTGAGAATATACCGTTGCATAGTCCTTCCTTTGACTTTGACGAAGAAGCATTGAAAGTTGGTGCAGCCTTCTTTGATCGGGTGGTTAGAGAGGCGATCGCAGAATATGCAAATAATTCCTAGTGGTCTGTCTCATTAAATATGATCGGTAAACTCATTCTTAATTTTTCTTCCTTTGCGCCCTTTGCGTCCTTTGCGGTTCGTTTCTCAACCCCCTCAAAATTAATGGGACAGACCACTAGTACCTAATTACGAATTACGAATTACGAATTACGAATTATTAATGATATGGGTGATATAGAATTCAAAAGCTCTCCCGAATTCTCTCTCGGTATGGAGATTGAGTTGCAATTGCTCAATTCTGATACCCTGCAATTGGTAGATGGCATTTTACCGCTTTTGGAACAAACTCCTGACAACTCTTTCGTTCAGGCAGAATTTAACCAAGCTATGGTAGAGGTTGCCTCTAAAGTCTGCTCAAATATCCCTGAGTTAGAAGCAAATATCGTTTCAATTCTCAGTGACCTCAAAGCCAGATGCCAAGAACTGGGCATGACAATTTGTACAGCAGGGACTCATCCATGTTGCGATCGCTTTGCCTCTATCACCCCTCTTCCCAGATATCTCACCCAGCAAACTGCATCTGGCTATCTCGCGGGCTTAATGATGACTTTTGCCCTTCAGATCCACGTAGGAATGCCATCTGGGGATGCAGCTATAGATATTATGGGCAGACTCAAACCCTATCTTCCCATTTTGCTGGCGTTGTCTGCTAGTTCACCTTTTTGGTGGGGTCACGATACAAGCTTTGCCTCTTATCGCCAAAGGTTTTTATCATCGTTGAGAACCTATGGTATTTCTCCCAGCTTTAAAAACTGGCAAGATTTTGCTAATTTCTTTACTACTGCTCAATATGCAGGGATGTTTGAAATTATCCGTGATATCCATTGGGATTTGCGTCCCCAGCCTGATTTAGGAACCCTTGAAGTTAGGGTGATGGATGCTCAACCAACGGTAAAAGAATCTATGATGCTGGCTGCTTTTGTCCATTCTTTAATTGTGGATTTACATCACCACAGCCAAGAAAAGCAAGCAGGATTTCTGTTAACTCCTCTTCCTTGGTTGATTGAGAAGGAAAACTACTTTCGAGCATCTCGGTGGGGTTTAGATGCTAACTACATCGAAGATGAACAAGGCAACAGCAGACCCATCAAAAATATAGTTAAGGATATCTTGAATGCAGTAGCAGAAACTGCCGATACTCTGGGAAATAGTTCATATCTACTCCAACTCGAAAAAAGATTAGCAGAAGGGCCTAGTTATATTCGCCAACGGCAAGTGTTTGCAAGGACAGGTTATGTGAAGGCGGTAGTTGCTTCTTTAGTCAGCGAGTTGGAGGATGAATTAGCTATTACAACAAGACAGGAGGCAGAAAATAATCAGCTTTCTTCGATAACCTTTTAACCTTCTCAATTGGTAATTCTTAATACCTTACTAAATTATTCATGAACAAAAAGATCCCCGACTTCTTTAAGAAGTCGGGGATTTGAGCCTTGCGATTTTAGATTAAATAATTCTTCACGTCTTCCTCACATTTTGTTTCTAACCTCAAAGTAGAGTCAACATTTTAAATAACAAGGTGGCAAAAGGTGAGCCACTGCGTTTATCGATCAAACTCCAAGAGAAATAGAGAGTATTGGAGAGAAAGTATGCTCAATGTTGTGCGTCGCAGTCAAATTATCGGTTGGATAGAAATAGATAGCTCAACAGCTGCTCGTTTTGGCAAGGTAGAGGAAGTGTGGCTGGATGAATCGGGGGGTATTGCCTATTTTTCGGGTGGAGAAGCGTATCTGCCAGTAGAGAGAATTGCTGGGGTAGGCATGGGTGCGGTTTCAGTTTATTATCCCCCAGTGATTGACACTCCAGAAAATCTTCGGTGCTTGCATGAAATTAAGATTGAATCTACACTAGGTGAAACCCTTGGCTGGGTGGAAGATTTTTTATTTGATTGGCAAACAGGAGAAATCGCTGCTTACATTGTGGCTGGAGAAATTGCGGCTCCTTATGGTGGAAGAGCAGTGCTGTGTCCCAAAGATGTCGAGGAAATTACCACTGATAAAGTAATTATCCGTGAAAATGTTCAAGACCAACTCCAGGGTGAATCAGACGGATTGAAGGGTTTCTTAAGTGAGAAATCACAACAGGTACAACATCTGGTACATATAATAGGCGATCGCCTACATCATCTGATTGCCCCTGAAGATAAACCAGAAGTTGTCCGCGTCAAAATCAAAGAAGTTAGCGACGAAGTGGCAGCTTCTACTAATCATCCACATCACGCCTTGCAAGAGGCTACGGAGTTTTTGCAAGAGCAATGGCATAGTTTGCAACAGAGTATTTACCGTGCAGGCGCTCGCACAAAATCTGCTTTAGATACTGCCTGGAAGCAAATCACCAAATAGTCTTGATTATGGACAATTTCATCCTTTTTGCTGGCACAGCTAACCCAGATTTAGCTGCCGCTATTGCTCAGAAACTCAACATTTCCTTGGGTAAATCTGTGGTTGAACGTTTTCCAGATGGTGAAGTAAATGTGCGCCTGCTAGAGTCGGTACGCCAAAAGATCGTGTTTATTCTCCAATCCACAGCACCACCTGTCAATGACCATCTAGTAGAACTTTTAGCGTTTGCAGATGCCTGTCGTCGGGCTGCGGCTGCTCGGATTACAGCAATTATTCCTTACTTTGGCTACGCCCGTGCAGATAAACGCCACGGTAGGCGGGAACCAATTACGGCCAGTATGGTGGCTGAAGTGTTACAGGCTGTCGGAGTAAATCATGTTGTCACACTTGATTTACACACCCCACAAATTGAGGGTTTCTTTCGGATTCCTGTAGATAGTTTGACGGCTGTACCAATTTTTTGCGAGGCTATACGCCATCATTTACCGCCTAATTTTGTAGTTGTATCGCCAGATACGGGGCGTGTACAGATGGCAACACAGTATGCCCAAAAGCTCGATAGTTCGGTAGTGGTGCTACACAAACACCGCACAAGTAGCACTGAAACAGAAGTAACTCGTGTTGTGGGTGATGTAAAAGGTTATGCCTGTTTAATTATCGATGACATGATTTCCACTGGCGGCACTCTTGCTAAAAGCATTGAAGCACTACTCAAAGCTGAGGCACGTCCAGAAATCATTATTGCTGCTACTCACGGTTTATTTGTGAAGGAAGCACGCGCTAAGTTAAGTCACCCCAGTATCCAGGCTGTTTTTGTCACCGACACTGTAACACCAACAGAAACCAACTGGCAGCAATTAAAAATTGTCTCTGTTGCACCTTTAATTGCTACTGCTATTCAACGATTTAAAGCTGATGGTTCAATTAGTGATTTATTTTAACCAAGAGGTATAAAAATATGCGGCAAATATTCCTTAATCGGACTGAAGCAGGTAAACAATTAGCTGCCCAGTTAACAGAGTATGCCAATCGTCCAGATGTTTTAGTATTGGGACTTCCCCGTGGTGGTGTGCCTGTAGCATTTGAGGTAGCAAAGGCACTTAATGCACCATTAGATGTCTGCTTAGTGCGGAAACTAGGTGTACCTGGACACAAGGAATTGGCAATGGGTGCTTTAGCAATGGGAGGAGTACGTGTAATTAATGGGAATGTCGTAGATTGGTTAAGGATTTCCAAAGAAACTATTGATGAAGTAGCAGCAATCGAAATGCGGGAATTAGACCGCCGCGATCGCACCTATCGTGATAATCATCCGCCACCAAAAGTCAAAAATCACACCATTATTCTTGTAGATGATGGGATTGCTACGGGCGCTACTATCCGAGCAGCGATCGCTACATTGAAAAAACAACACCCCCGCGAGCTTGTGGTAGCAGTTCCGGTTGCGGCGGCATCCACCTGTGAAGAACTGCAAGCAGAAGTAGATAAGGTTGTATGTGTGATTATGCCAGAGGATTTGTATGCGATCGGTATTTGGTATGAGGATTTTGAGCAAATAAGCGACGCAGAGGTAAGTGAACTCTTGGCAAGGCAAAAACTTTTGATAGCTAATGACTGAAATAGTTCGTAATTCGTAATTAATTCATCATGGATAGAACATCAATACATCACCCCTACGAACATCGGGTGTTAGTGACAGCAGGTGAAGTTAACTTAGAGGGGAATTTGGTGATTCCAGATGGTGCTACGGGCATAGTCTTATTTGCTCATGGCAGTGGTAGCAGCCGTCACAGCCCCCGCAATCGCTATGTTGCTGGAGTTTTACAACAGGCAGGACTCGCAACTTTATTAATTGATTTGCTGACTCTGGAAGAAGAAGAAATTGACCTCCGAACAAGACATTTACGCTTTGATATTGCTTTGTTGGCATCGCGGTTAGTTGGGGCTACAGATTGGCTAGTACATAACCCAGACACCCGACACCTAAAAGTCGGTTACTTTGGCGCTAGTACAGGAGCCGGTGCAGCTCTAGTTGCCGCCGCAGAACGCCCAGAAGTTGTGCAGGCTATTGTCTCTCGTGGTGGACGACCGGATTTAGCTGGTTCAGCCTTACCTCATGTCAAAGCGCCAACATTGTTGATTGTTGGGGGTTACGATATGCCAGTGATCGCAATGAACGAGGATGCACTAGAACAGTTGCGATCGCTTCCAGGGGGGCGTAGCCCATCGCCAAAACGACTAGAGATTATTCCTGAAGCCACCCATTTATTTGAAGAACCAGGTACATTAGCAGCAGTAGCACGACTGGCGAGTGAATGGTTTACGCACTACCTCAATCATGGGGTATAAAGTCGATTGCGGAGGTCTAGATGGATGTAGTCAAGCGTCGTATCGGTCTTGAGCAAGAGTTTTTTCTGGTAGATGAAGTTGGTCATTTGAGCGATCGCGCTGATGAATTTTTGCAAGGTTGTCACTTAATGGCGCAAGCACAAGGTTTAAATCCAAGTTACTTTGTGCCGGAGTTCGTCAAAAGTATGGTGGAAATTAACACACCACCAGCCTATTCTGCTACAGAGCTAGCAAGAGTTTATCTCAAAAATCTCAAATTGGCGCTTGCTGTGGCGCGACAGATGGGTTTACGCCTTTACCCCCTGTCTAGCTATCCGTTGCATATCATGCCAGTGATGCGCGATCGCCCTAACTATCATATCCAAGCGCGGACTGTCGGCTATGAAAGATTTCTGCACGCCGGGAAATGTACTGGCACACATCTGCATTTGGAAGTCCCGCCTGGAGTAATTGACCCTCGTGTTGCAGTATCCTACAACTCGACATCGACAGAGCGAGAAGAACTACTAAATATCTACAATTTAGCTACAGCTTGCGACTCAGCGCTCATTTCCCTGACGCGGGCGTGTCCTTTTTATGAAGGACAAGCGATCGGGCTAGCCGCGCACACAATTCGTTATCGAGGTAGCGAAACCTTTGGTTGGGAGGGAGTTTATACTAATTTACAACCTGTCGGCGGACTCATGCCTTATGCCGAAAGTGTCGAGGGTTTAGTTGAGCAGCAGTTCGCTCGTTACTATGCTTGGCTGCAAGCGATAGAAAAAGCCGGAATCGAACCTCACTTGTTCTTAGAAGCGGGAGGGAGCTTACTTAAGTCAGCTTGGAATCCAGTTAGACTCAACAAACTCGGCACTGTGGAAATAAGATGTATAGATAGCAACTATCCCTCAGTTATTTTAGCTGTAATTACACTGTTGGAGAATGCGGCTAATCGAGTCAGACGAGAGAATTTAACAGTTAGACCAGCTAAAGAAATGCAGATATTTAAATTAGTAGGCAACCACCTTTATGTACCAGATTTTGAATATCTCAATGGTGAATTGCTCTATACCTCAGCTACAGAGGGAGTCAAAAATCCCAAAGTTAAGGCTTACGTCGATTCAATTTTGCAGTTTGCGATGAAGGACACTGGCGAAGGAGCAAATTTTCTGGCAAAACTGAGCCAAGACCTTGATCGCTATCAGACAATAGAAGCCGGGATATTGCAAGAGTTTATCCCGACAACTGCTCAACTTCCATTAGATGCGGGTTTACGTCTAGTGCGTGAGTGTTGTGACAAGCTAGAAGCCCAGGTTTCATGGATAGATATAGAAAATCCCCTAGCAGCGTTGGATATTGATGAACGATTTTGACTACAGCAGCGTTAATGGAATCTCAATTCAATAAACAACCTTGCTGAATCAAAGTATGAAATGATTGGATAGATGAAGCGCTAAAAGCGTTTACCAGTAATTCTTTCACAATCCAAAATCCAAAATATAAAACGGTATAACTTCCTCATAAGTTCCTCATATTTTTGCTTTAGTATTTAAATTAAGAACATAATTCTGCTTGATTTTTAAATCAATATCTTTAGTTTTTTGTTCAAAGCTTTCCAACTAAATTTACTCAAAACTTAAGGTTATGGACGTTAAAGAACTTCTAGATCGATATGCAGCAGGAGAACGGAACTTCCACGGTATTGTCTTACCAAAGGCCGACCTACGGGGTGTTCACTTGGGTGGTGTAGACTTTGGTAGAGCAGACCTGAGAGGCGCTAACCTAGCAAAAGCATCTATGAGTGGAGCTAATTTGTGTAAAGCCAATCTTCAAGGTGCGAACCTAGAACACGCAAATTTATCTGAAGTGATTTTTTGTGGCGCTGATTTGTGTGAAGCGACACTCACAACAGCCAACCTCAATGAATCAGACCTTAGTGGTGCATATCTTTGTGGTGCAGACTTATGTGATGCTACTTTGCATATGACATCACTTAGTGCGGCAAACTTGCAGCGTGTAAATTTGAGTGATGCAAAAATGAGCGGAGTCAGGATGTGGAAAGCTGATTTGCGAGAATCTGACTTGACTGGTGCTGATTTAAGCGAGGCAAATCTGAGTGAGGCAAACCTGACTGGAGCCAATTTAAATGCAACAGATATGAGTGAAGCTTTTTTAACTGGGACAATTATGCCTGACGGTACTATGCATAAATAGTGTTAGAACCTGAAAATTAGTTGTCTGCTGATAGTCGGTTCTTAGAAAACAGTCTTTAGGGAGGTAGAAAATGCCTCAACTAGCACCGCATATATTTGATATCTTATACCAGCAGGGTGTACAACACGCGTTTGGTATACCTGGGGATTTTGCCCTAACGCTATTTGATGCACTAGCGGCTAGCAAGATTGAACCCATTGTTATGACACATGAACCCTGCGTAGGCTTTGCTGCTGATGCTTACTCCCGGATTCGGGGTTTAGGTTTAGCGGTTGTTACCTATAGTGTCGGCGGGTTGAATATGGTGAATGCTGTAGCAGGCGCTTATGCGGAGAAATCACCATTAGTAATTTTAAGTGGTGGCCCAGGCATCCGGGAACGGCGGGAGCATGACTTACTGCACCATAAAGTAAAAACCTTCGATACGCAACGGCGTGTTTATGAAGAAGTCACTCTTTACGCCACAACGTTAACTGACCCAAAAACAGCTGATACGAAAATTCATCGTGCCCTTGACTATGCAACGACATTCAAGCGTCCTGTTTATTTGGAAATTCCCCGCGATCTGGTTTATGCCGAGATTACGGAGTCAGAACACTTGCTACCACCAATCAAGCGCACTGATCCAGATACCTTAACGGAAGCCGTTGCAGAAACCTTGGAGATGTTACAGCGATCGCACTCACCTGTGATTATTGCTTGTGTAGAGGTTCATCGCTTTGGCTTGCAGGAACAACTTCTAGCCTTGGCAGAAAAACTCGGTGTACCAGTCTGCTCAACCATGTTAGGGAAATCTGTTTTTCCTGAAGGACATCCCCAATACATCGGTATCTACAATGGTGAAGCAGGGGATTTAAATGTGCAAAGAACTATTGAAGAATCAGACTGTGTGCTGATGTTGGGAGTGTTTATGACTGATATTAACTTGGGGATGTTTACCGCCCATCTCAATCCAAGTTGTACAGTCTATGCAACCTCAGAGCGCATTGCTATTAAACATCATGAATACCCGAATGTGAGGTTTGAAGATTTCATCACCACCTTATTGAATAGTCCAGATTTGCCTCATTGGAATTCATCTAGCATCAAAACGATGAAACCGCGTGTTGCTCCATCTTTGGGCAAGATTTCTATGAGTGGATTACTCTATGAACTCAATCAGTTCATTGACAGTAATACTCTACTGGTGACAGATGTCGGTGATACCTTATTTGCAGCAGATGATATCCAGACACAGCAAGGCACATCATTCTTATGTCCCGCCTTCTACGCCAGTATGGGATTTGGAATTCCTGGTGTAATCGGCGCTCAATTAGCCGATCCATTCCGGCGGGCGATCGCTTTGGTTGGCGATGGCGCATTTCAGATGACAGGAATGGAATTGCTCACAGCTAAACGCTTAGGACTGAACCCAATTGTCATTGTCATCAATAATGGTTCATTTGCTTCTCTCCAAGCGATGGGGCATCAAGAAGCGGCATTTGTCAAAATTCCCACAATTGACTATGCCCAGTTAGCAAAAGTCCTGGGAGGTCATGGCTTTGTTATTCACACAGGTACACAACTACAACAAGCCTTACATCTAGCGAGAGATAGCGAGATTTTCAGCATTCTTGATGTTCGTCTTTCACCTGAGGATATTTCGCCTGCTTTGCAAAGATTGAGCGCACTATTTGCCAAAACTCTCAAAGGATAAAGTCATACGAATTCGTAATTCGTAATTCAGACAGTCCCCAACCCCCAATTCCAATGGATAATATTTTTCGGTTTGCTGATGATCTAGGCCCAGCCAAGATTATCCACATCTACGAAAGAGAAGCCGATTTAAAAGCGATTGTCGTTGTTGATAATGTTGCTTGTGGCCCTGCGATCGGTGGAGTACGGATGGCAGTAGATGTGACAACGGAAGAAGTCTTCCGACTGGCGCGAGCCATGACCATGAAAAATGCTGCTGCTGAGTTACCCCACGGTGGCGGCAAATCTGCAATTTTAGCTGACCCAAAACAGTCCTTGGCAGATAAGGAACGCTTGATACGTACTTTTGCCCGTGCCATCAAGGACATCACAGAGTATATCCCTGGCCCCGATATGGGAACAGATGAACAGTGCATGGCTTGGATCAAATCAGAAATTGGTCGGGCTGTCGGACTACCAAGAGCAATGGGTGGTATCCCTTTAGATGAAATTGGCGCTACTGGCTTTGGTCTTAGTGTTTGTACAGAAGTTGCAAGCAAGTTTTGTCACCTCAATTTAAAAGGTAGTCGTATTGTCATTCAAGGTTTCGGTTCCGTTGGCAAACACGCTGCTCGCTTCTTAGCTGCTCAAGGGGCGCTACTTATAGGAGTAGCAGATTCTCAAGGAACGCTGTTTAATCCTCAGGGAATCGATGTAAAGCAGTTAATCAAACTTAAAAATTCTGGTAAGAGTGTGATTGACTATCCACAGGGAGACAAACTAGGCCGGGACGCAGTTATTGACATTGAATGCGATATTTGGATACCAGCCGCCAGACCTGATGTCATTCATGCTGATAATGTTGCTTGCTTGAAAACTCAGCTTGTCGTCTCAGGTGCTAACATCCCGTTCACGGAAACAGCCGAAAGGATATGTCATCAACGAAATATTCTTGTAGTACCTGATTTCATTGCCAATGCAGGGGGCGTAATCTGCGCTGCGGTTGAGTATGATGGTGGAAATCAGACAACAGCTTTTGAGGCTATTGCCGAGGAAATTCGCCACAATACGACGCTAGTGTTAGAACAAGCTACCCAAACAGACAGGCTACCACGACAGATTGCCGTGGAACTTGCCCAACGGCGGGCATGTATTGCTAAGAAAGATATTTTTTAGCTTTAAACAAAATCTAGTAGATTTCACAGGTATTTATTGGTTGTTAATTATTGATTGTTTGGAATTTTTTAAGACGTATACGCCATCTATAATTCCTCAGTTTGGATCAGATTTTTATCAGGATGTGGTGGCGAGGTACGAGGTATGGGGAAATTATTCCAAAATTGGGGAGAGGCTTTTACCTCTCCCCCAAATTTTACGAATTTTAATTCAGTCTATTTTATAACTAGTTCATGCTCAAATTAATATCAATTATCCTCATCTTAAAGGCGTAGTTTTTTAGCCTGAAAATATTCTTTAGAAAGATATAAGTACATCAAAACTTATATCTATTGGTTGATAATTTAATTAAATTATTTTCTACTATTTAGGAATACCTTGTGAATTTATTAGAGAAACTTTAACACGGTTTTACTTGAGAATAAAATATATCATGCAGTAGTAGTTATGTATATAGATGATATAGGGTAAATTTTTACAGAAATTGCCTTGGCACTTTTGTAGAAATTTAAATTTATAGGTCATGCTGGCAGATTCATAGGTTTCGTACTGTGAACTAAGAGCCTAAGATAGCTACATTTATCTTGTCGCTTTTAGATATCAAATTAAAGCTTAGATACTCATCTGTCAAACAGGTCAATTAGTAACAGATTAGATGGATATAGCTATAACCTGGACAAATAAAGTTCACAAGTCTTGACCTGATGTTAAATAAAAATAAAATTGGTTTTCTTAATGATTCCCAATAATAATATATATGAATAAAATTTTAGGATTGATTTTTATAACCATAGCACTAGTAAGTTTATTATTTTTACCATTATTTACCGTGAATCAGGAAAAACAACCTTTTTTTTTGTTAAATTCTGTATCAATTAGTCAAACTATTGAACAGATAAAAGAGCAATATGAATCTGATTTACTGAGTATTGATGGTGTAGTAGGTGTGGGAATTAGTGAATGTGAAGATAAACCTTGCATAAAAGTGTATTTAGAAAATGAATCTCCGAACTTGAAAAAGCAAATACCAAAGCAGTTAGATGGATTCAAAGTAGATACACAAGTGACAGGAGCCATTCAAGCATTGCCTCAGCAATAACAAGTCTTTTTTCTCTGTAAAAGGGAGATGGCGATGAACAAAGTTAATACCGTCAAACAGGATTATGAGGAACAACTGATGAGGCTACCCAATGTTACAGGCGTTGGCATTGGTGACAAGGATGGGAGGACGGTCATTAAGGTTTTTGTGACCCAAAAAATTCCAGAGTCCGACTTACAGCCGCAGGAGGTTGTCCCGAAGTCTATAGAAGGATGTGAAACCGACGTTGAAGAAATCGGCATTGTAACAGCACAAATCTAAACAACCAGATCAACAGGAGATTTGATATGAAATTAGATGAAAACAAGATGATACTGTCTGGACAGTACACAGCAGAGGTGCAAAAAGCTCACAGAGCCGCAGTAGAAGAGTTTATGAGTCCACAGCAGCTACGTCCCAACGTCGTTGGTCTTGGAGTAGGCGTAAAATGGCGGAATGGAGAGCCTACGGGTGAGCCAGCTTTGTTGACATTAGTCACTCACAAGATGCCAAAAGATGAATTGAGTGATGCTGATCTCGTACCATCGACATTGGCAGATATGCAAACTGATGTTTTAGAAATCGGTTATCCTTTCGCGGGAGTGGGCGAGTTACGCCAAAAACCACCGCAGATGAGAACTGAGCTTATACAACCTACTAATGGTGTGACTGGAACTTACCGTGTTACTGAAAGGGTTGAAATACCAGAAGCGGGCATTGAGATACTTGCTAAACGTGCCCGTCCAGCGGAGGGAGGCTACAGCGTTGGACATTTCAAGATTACGGCAGGTACTATTGCTACTTGCGTGTACGATATTTTACCAGAAGGTTCTACGAACCCTCCCGTACATGGCAAAGGTATCCCGTCCCGCTATTATATTCTTAGCAATAATCATGTCTTGGCTAATAGCAACGATGCTGCTGTAGGTGATCCTATATTGCAACCAGGCCCCTTTGATGGCGGGACTGCTCCAACAGATATCATCGCTCGGTTGAACCGATTTGTTCCAATTGACTTTGAGCCAACAATTCCCAGAGAACAGCACCGCAACCTTGTTGATGCGGCAATCGCAGAAGGAGCATTCCATGATCTTGATCGGGAAATTTACTGGTTGGGTTACGTGCGAGGTTGGCGGCGCAAGCAGGATATAACGGTGGGGATGCCTGTGTATAAGACTGGACGCACCACAAACTTCACAAGCGGTAGAATTACGGCGATTAGTGCCACTGTCGATGTGGGCTATGGTAACGGGAGGATAGCTCGTTTTAAGGATCAGATAGTTACCACCAATCTTTCGGCCGGTGGTGACTCTGGTTCACTGGTTGCTACTTTGGTCAATAACACCCCGGCGGCTGTAGGGCTGCTGTTTGCTGGCTCTTCGGTGGCAACTATTGTGAATCAAATCGAAAATGTGCGATCGCTACTACGCATAGAAGTTGCAGAACAGATTCTCTAAAAGCATATCTTAGTCAATTAGTAGTCCACTAACGACTTGGTGATAGTGTGTTGTTTTAGCAGTAGATACCTGAAATCAAAAACCCCCTAGCTGTGATATGAGCTAGGGGGCTTTGATATAAAAATGAATCCTGGCATCGAGCTATTTTTGCGTAGGGCTACCCCTAAACTATCGTGGCCGCAGCAGCGTTTCACCTCTGAGTTCGGGAAGGGTTCAGTGTGGTTCCACCGCGCAATAGACACCAGGAAATATTGTTGGGTCAGAGACCCTGAAGACTGCACAGTAACGCGAAACCAAATGA
>NZ_WBKL01000085.1:0-25797 GCF_015714705.1 Nostoc sp. NZL
GGTCAGCTAGATTTAGCGATCGCACTATTTGTTGATTTGAAAAAAAAGCCTGCACAAAATTTTATCAGCTATCTTAAAAAGCATTCAGGACGAATAGTTAACTACGAGTATTTTTCTACTGAAGGTTTATGTTCTATTGGTTCTGGCGCTGTGGAATCAGCTGTGAAACAGATTGGTAAACGTTTAAAAATTTCCGGCGCACAGTGGAAATTAGAAAACGTACCTCGGATGCTACAACTTCGATCTGCTTATCTCAATGGTCAGCTTACTACCTGATATTTTTGCAAAGGTGAGATGCTCCCAAAGTCATAACTGTAGCCTCTTGAAAATTAACTTCATATTTATTGTTAGGCGTTGCTCACCCACTCTAACGATCACAGCTACAAAAGAGGGGGTTGTGAGATTCCAAGCATGTATACCTCGTCTAGGTTATGATGCTTCTCCAAGGCACCTTCATGAATAGTAAAGTAAACGGGTGTGCCAGTATGTAGGTAGTCTGGCATTCTTCTTTTATTTCTGTCATACATTGCTTTAAAGAAGCCAAAAATTGGATTAGGATTTTTGTCCACTCCTGCTACTCCACCAATTCCAAGTTCTTTTTCTGGTCTTGTATCAGATAGTGCTGGCTTTAAAACGTTTCCTGTTGGAAATGGCAGCGTAGTGACAAAATCTTCCGTGTTGGCAATCCGCCAGTGTCGAACACCTAACTTTTGAAAACTCATTGCAAAATTTCTGTCTCCACATCGAGGGCTAGCAAACGTGTACAGTACAACGTTGTTAGGATCTGTAAAGTGGGTATTTTTAAGAATATCTGGAATTGCTAATGTTGCCAGTGCGCCACCTAAACTATGTCCCGTGACAAAGACCTTAGCATTCGGTGACTTTTGATTGAGTGCCTTAATAAGTTTTTCCCGTAGACTTATATAGATACCTCTAAAGCCTGCTGTTACAAACCCAAAATCATTGTCAATGTTAGGGATGATGTGTGAACTTTGATCTTCCTGCACAACCCCATCTGCAATGTCACCCTTAATTTCTACTTTTTTACTATCTTTATCAGTACTATCGTTAAAGGTGACAAGCTGAATATTCGCATCCTTGAACCATTCAACAAAGCGTCTGGTGCCACGGAAGATTACATATACATTGTCACTACCAGCTTCAGAGGCAACAAACCCAAAGGGAACGTCCTTTTCGGCAAATTCAGTGTCTAGCTGGAACAGATTCTCAAGCTCAAATCTTTGTAAGTTCTTTTTAAGAGAGAACAAATTGAACTGCTTATACGCTTGCTGAGTCAACCCTGCCAGCTTTCGAGCCATTTCACCATCAAAACCTTGAGGGTAGGTATCGGTATCCAATTTAGAAATAATTACTCTGTCTATTGACTGGTTCGGATCGGGGAACATAACTTCTACCTAAATATTAAGAACAGCTGGTTGGATAGATTTTCTCAATTTAAGAGCTTCAGTCTATTGAGCCTACCCATACTAAAATTTTATACAATTTAATACCGTATATTCACTAGAATTTGGGCAGATATATAAAATATTCAGTATATACTTTGCTGATATCCAAAATTTTTCCGGATAACAACCGTATTAGGACATTATACGGAAACTTTCTGAATGTCATTCTCTAGGAAAACGCCCAAAAAAGTTGCTGTAAAAGGTTCAGAATGTAATTCGCCTTAAGTATTTTTCTTAAAGAACAGGAAAAAGCTACATTAATTATTAATTAAGTAATAAATTTTAAACCTAAGAAGAGAGCAGCTAGAGTTCCTGCAACAGAAATTTCTCCCTGAATAATTTTTTCTAAAACTGATTCTACAGGAACAAATACAACTTCAATCTCTTCGGTAACATCTAGTTGTTGCTCTCCAACTTTGTTCACATTCTCTGCTAAAAATAAATGTATTTTATTAGTATCTTTACTAGGCTTATCGTATAGAGTTCCGATTTTTATAAATTCTTCGGGAATATAGCCAGTCTCTTCTCTGAGTTCTCGAATTGCTGCTACTTCTGCACTCTCTTTTGTAGGGTCAAAATTGCCTGCTGGCAGTTCCAAGAAAAATTCACCTACGGCGTGTCTGTATTGCCGAACAAAAATTATCTCTTTGTTACTAGTAATAGGTAAAACCATCGCAACGTCAGGCTTAATACTGACAAAATAATCATCTATAATTTTACCATTGGGTAATTCTATTTCATCTTGCCTCACCTGACACCAAGGATGATCTAAAACCATTTTTGATTTCAAAGTCTTCCATTTTTTTAAGTTATTCATAAATAAAAATAATGTATAAAATCTTTAGTCATCAAGCAATGAATGTAAAAAAGTATAACAGATGCATCTGATAATCTAAACTTTGAACTTACACTGGCTTTTGCATAACATAATATGTATAACCAGTATGCAAATAAATATAAATTTATTTACAGTAAACAAGAGATTTCCGTTGACTATTAGTCGAGGTACAACGGCACAGACAACGAATGTATGGGTGAGAATTTTACATGATGGGATCGAAGGCTGGGGGGAAGCATCACCATTTGGTGTGGGTAATCATCGGCAATCAACTGATACGATCAAAAATGCTTTAGAACAAGTTGTGCCACTGTTGCAAGCATTCAGCCCCCTGCAAAGGCAGCAAATTGAGCAAGTTTTAACACAAAAGCAGGTTCCTTCTGCTGCAAGAGCAGCCTTGGATATAGCAATGCACGACTGGTTGGGTAAGCGCGTAGGATTACCCTTGTGGCAAATTTGGGGACTCGATCGCAATCAAATAGTCCCGACTTCTGTCACAATTGGGATTAATTCACCTGAAGGTGCCAGAGCGAGAGCGCGAGACTGGTTACAATTTACCGATGTCCGCCTTTTTAAGGTGAAGCTAGGTAGCCCAGATGGCATAGAAGCAGATAAAAAAATGCTATTAGCAGTGCGAGAAGAAGCATCTGAACCAGAATTATTTGTTGATGCTAACGGTGGCTGGAGTTTAGAAGATGCGATCGCAATGTGCAATTGGCTAGCTAATTTAGGTATAAAGTATGTAGAACAGCCATTGCCACAGGGGCAGGAAGAAAGTTTGGCAAAACTTAAAGAACACTCTCCCCTACCCATCTTTGTCGATGAAAGTTGTTTCACAAGCTCCGATATTCCTGATTTGGCAAACTACGTGGATGGTATTAATATCAAACTGATGAAATCAGGGGGACTAACCGAGGCAATGCGAATGGTACATACAGCGCGAGCCTATGGGTTGCAAGTAATGTTTGGTTGCTATTCTGACAGTTTGCTAGCTAATACAGCAGCATTACAGCTAGCGCCATTAGCTGATTATTTAGATTTAGACAGTCACCTCAACTTAATCGATGATCCCTTTACGGGTGCATTGCTAAAAGAAGGGAAAGTTTTGCCAAACGATTTACCAGGATTGGGGGTACAACACAGTGCGTCTACCACTTAATCAACGAGTAGCTATCTTGCTACATGAAGGAACTACTGGAACACAGGGCAAAACGGGGTTATCTATTCTACGTTATAGTGAAGCCCCAATCGTAGCCGTAATCGATCGCGAGTGTGCTGGCAAACCCCTACCAGAATTAACAGGTATCAAGCGTGATGTGCCGATTGTGGCATCTGTAGCCGCAGCCCTAAAGTACAAGCCAGAAGTTTTGGTAATTGGCATTGCTCCAGGAGGTGGTGCTGTACCAGATGATTACTGGGTGGAAATCAAAGACGCTCTAGAAGCTGGAATGTCGCTGGTAAATGGTTTACATACACCAATGGCGAACATACCAGATTTAAATGCACTGCTCAAACCAGGGCAACTAATTTGGGATGTACGCAAAGAGCCGTCTAATATAAGTGTTGCTAGTGGAATGGCACGCACCCTTCCCTGTCGGCGGGTATTGACAGTAGGAACTGACATGGCGATCGGTAAAATGTCAACTAGCCTAGAGTTACATTGGGCATCAAAACTGCGGGGCTGGCGTTCTAAATTTCTTGCCACCGGCCAAACTGGGGTGATGTTAGAAGGGGATGGCGTGGCTTTGGATGCCGTGCGGGTAGACTTCGCCGCTGGTGCTGTGGAACAGATAGTCATGCGTTATGGCAAAAACTATGACATTTTGCACATTGAAGGACAAGGTTCACTGCTACATCCTGGTTCAACAGCAACTCTACCATTGATCCGTGGTTCGCAACCAACCCAACTGGTGTTAGTCCATCGGGCGGGACAAACTCATAACCGCAATAATCCCCATGTACCAATTCCACCTTTACCAGAAGTGATTCGGCTTTATGAAACTGTCGCTAGTGCTGGTGGTGCTTTTGGAAGTGTTCTTGTAGTGGGTATAGCGCTTAACACAGCCCATCTAGATGAGTCTGCGGCTGAGGAAAGTATCGCTCAAACAATAGCAGAAACCGGGCTACCTTGCACAGATGTAGTCCGCTTTGATGCCAATGTGCTATTGGATGCGGTGATGAAGAATTAAACGTATAAGCGGTAAGTCAAAGGATATGGTGCTTTCGGCGGCTGGGGCAGCTTCGCCTAAATTCCCCATGCCTGATAAGTCAATACAGTTCAGTTAAGCATTTCTTTCTTCCCTTTTTTCTCTTTCTTTGCGCCCTACCCTTCTCCTTCGGAGACGCTACGCGAACGGGAAGCCACTTCTCTACGAGACGCTCCGCGAACGTGTCTATGCGTCCTTCTCTAACGAGACGCTCTTGCTAGCTTGCTTCGACCTAGGAGTATGCGGTTCGTTAAAAAATTGACTTTGTTTGACAAAGAGTTAAGCCTTAACCCAAGCGTATTGCCTGATAAGTAACTCCTATTAAAATCATCAACCTTTTTTTGTCAAGCCCTCTTGACGTTTTGTAACAATATTGTTAAATTTAGTTACATAAGTAAATAAAAAAAGAAAAAACTATGTACACAACTGTAAATGAAGACGGCATCCTCAATAACTACGCAGCTGAACCCAAGGTTTACTACGCCGAGTACCCGGCAATTTGGGAACAACGTAAATATGTTTTACAGAGTCTTTTTGCGACTTTAATTGTCACGGCTTTAGTTTTGGTTGGTTTTAGCGTTAGCTAAGATTTTCCGATATCAGTATCGCTGTATCTCATTGTCATTCATACTTCTCTCTTACCTCGGTTAGTTTCGCCGGGGTTTTTTGTGTTTTACACATTTAGAAAACCTCATTACCCGTAGTAGCTACAACCCCCAGGACTATGAAGGAGTGGGGCATCATGTAAAAATTCAAACACAGATGAAAAAGCTACTCGAAGAGAAAAAAGCAAGAGATGAAAAAAATAACGTTTTTGATGAATCAAAAAACAGAATTATTCGTCACTTAAACTATCAATTCCCTACCTATTTCTACTGGAGGATGATTTATGTCATCACAACTGTTTCGATTGATATCTTTGGGCAGCCTTGGCTTATCTTTGTGTCTAGGCAATTCGGCAGCAATGGCTCAATATGACTCTACTGGCGATGGCGTTGTCGTACCAACAGTACCATCAGGTGGCTCATCAGTCCCAATAGACACATCAACAGGTATACCACCTTCACCCTCAGCTGACGGTACAACTCGGTTTACCTGTCAGACTTACAATGGTCAGTACACTGTTATGTATCAGCCACAAAGTCAACCAGGTCAATTCTTTCCTTGGGCGGCACCTGCGGCTTTGGGCGGTGGTTGGGATGCACAAAGGCGTTGTGCAGCAATTGCCAGTCGTTTAGAACTTTATCGCCCAGATGGCTTACAAGAACTCCAGACATCTGTAGAAAATAACGAGAATATTGTCTGCGTCACAACTGAAGTTAACCCAACGTGTAGAATTGTGTTGACAGTACCGCGTGGTAAAGATGCCATTGTTATCCGCAATAGCATTTTTCAAAACTTGACTACTGCTGACAGCGGACAGCAGACTATAGCCGTTAACACTTATGGCAATCGCAGTAATGGAGCCAACGAAGTATATAATTTGGGACGCACACTTCTAGGCAGTGGTAATAATCGGGTTAGCTCGTCTAGAGGTGGGATTAATCTGAAACCTTTCCTCGATCGCAAAGATGGTGGTACTGGAAATAATTTGCGGAGTGGAGTAGCTATTCGTCGTCAGTCTCAACCTAACGGTGCTCGTCTAAATCCTGGTAAGTTCCGCTAATTGATAGTTCAGTAGTTGATACAAAACAGTTCAGTTAAGAAGAATTGTAGGGTGGGCAAACAGCCTACCCTAATTTTTGTTGGACTAAGAGTTTTAAAAGTATTGGGCGACTAGAAGTCGCTGCTAGACAAGCAAAGTCCACGGAGGTGGACTAATATCAAGTCTGGTAAATTACAGAGAGACGGCGGATTCATCCCATACATTGAAAGAATGAGCTTTCTCGCCGTCTTGGTCAATAGTCATTACTATGAAAAAGCCACGAAAAATCAATAATGACTTCAAAATCCCCTAGCTGGAAAAACTTTGCTTTGCTAATTTTTTACAGCCGGGGGATGAGTTAAGAATTACATTTGTTGTTTTAACCTTTTGCTAGCTGTTTCTTAATCTAGCTGGGATACTTTGAGGGTGCCCAATTAAGAACTAATACTAAAAAGTTATGTAGCTGTCTTCTGACAACCTCTAGGAACAGTGGTTTAGAAGACGTATTTTTTCTTGTTCATGTTGATATTGCGTTCACCGTACCCCTACTTTTAAAGCTTTATACTCCAAATTTTCCACACATCCTCTGGAAGCGTCTACGTGCGCCTAGTACAAAGGCGTACTACTAACAGATGGGCTAAATGGTTCTGTGGTTTCCGCAGACAACCACTAATCTCCGCAAAATTTGAATCTACCCAAGCACTAACTTATGGTAAATAATAATACAATCCGCTTTTCCCAATTCAATGCTTCCCTAAACCGCAGCGCTCAAGGTCAATTAGTTACCGATTTGTCAACCCCCGATAATGCTCAAGCAAAAGCTATTGCAGAAATAATCCAGCTTAACAACCCCGATGTGCTGCTAATCAATGAGTTTGACTACTCCCAGGAAGCAGTTCAACTATTTCAGCAAAATTATTTAGCCATCAGCCAAAACGGTTCGGCTCCCGTTGACTACCCCTACTTCTACATCGCTCCCTCCAACACGGGTATCGCCTCTGGTTTTGACTTGAATAACAACGGTACAGCGGTTACAACCTCAGGTACACCGGGATATGGCGATGATGCCTTTGGATTCGGTGATTTCCCGGGTCAATATGGGATGTTATTGCTGTCCAAATATCCCATCGACACCGCCAACATCCGCACCTTTCAAAACTTCCTCTGGAAGGATATGCCCAATGCTTTGCTTCCCGATGATCCTACAACACCACAGCTAAATGATTGGTATTCTCAGGACGAACTCGAAATTCTCCGCCTTTCCTCCAAGAGTCATTGGGATATACCTATCCAAGTAAACGGGGAGACAATTCATGTCCTCGCCAGCCACCCCACACCCCCAACCTTTGATGGGTCGGAAGACCGCAACGGTAAGCGCAACCACGACGAGATCCGCTTTTGGGCAGACTATATTACTCCTGGTAAAAGTAATTACATCTATGACGACAAGGGGAAAACGGGCGGGATTGCTGCTGGGTCAAGCTTTGTAATTGCGGGCGATCAAAATGCAGAGCCGTTTGATGGTGATAGTTTTGACAACGCTATTCGCCAACTGTTGCAAAATCCTAATATCAATACTAATGTCATTCCTAGCAGTCTGGGTGGGCCCCAACAAGCAGCTTTGCAGGTTGGTGCTAACGCTATCCACAGAGGTAATCCGGCTTTTGACACCGCAGACTTTGCTGATACGGTTCCTGGAAACCTGCGGACTGATTACGTGCTACCCTCCGCTAACCTGACAATTGCCAACTCAGGAGTATTTTGGCCACTGAATACTGACTCGACTTTTCCCTTGATAGGTACTTTTCCCTTCCCTAGTTCTGACCATCGCTTAGTATTTACAGATGTGCAAACTGGGCCAAATGAACCAGGTAAAACGATTCCTCGTGCAGGATTTTTGGGACAAACTACTTTTGTTACTGGCTTTATACCTACTGGCGCGGCGGGAACTGTGAACGGGGTACAGACTCCGGTGGGCGGACTATCTGGTGTCACTTATGATGCTGCGAATAACCGCTACTACGCTATCTCAGATGATCGCTCACAATTTGGCCCCGCCCGCTTCTATACTTTCACTGCTGATACTGAGGTGACTTTTACCAATGTCACACCTCTGAGAGATAGCAATAACAACTTATTTGCAACATTTAGCGTTGACCCAGAAGGTATTGCTTTAACTAACAATGGTACTGTTTTCATCTCTTCAGAGGGTGAAGTTAATCTTGGTGCAGGTCGAGTTAGCAATCCCTTTATTAAAGAGTTTTCGCTAGCTACTGGGCAAGAACTGCGATCGCTATTTGTCCCCAGCAAATTCCTGCCAGTAGTTGAAGATAGCAACGGCAACGGTATTGTCGATGCAGGTGACACGCAGACATCAGGTGTTTACAATAATTTGGGATTTGAAAGCCTCACCATCACACCCGACCAGAAAACCCTATTCACCGCTACCGAAAATGCACTTTCTCAAGATGGATTAAGGGCTTCACTCAGCAGCGGCAGCCGTTCCCGAATTCTGCAATACAATCTGCTTAGTGGGCAACCAGAAAAAGAATATCTTTATATTACGGATGCGATCGCGGATGTGCCCAACCCTAGCACAGGCTTTGCTGACAATGGTTTAGTGGATTTACTTGCGATCGACAACCGAGGAACCTTGCTGGCGTTAGAGCGTTCCTTTGCACAAGGTGTAGGCAACACTATCAAAATCTACGAAGTTTCCCTGCAAGGATCAACAGATATTAGCTTCTACGATTCTCTCAATAATCTGAGTACTGAACAACTAGAAGCGATCCAACCCGCTCAAAAACGTCTGCTATTAAATTTAAATGATCTGGATTTGCCTAACGGTACAGATAACATTGAAGGCATCACCTTTGGCCCAAAATTAGCAGATGGTAGCCAGTCGATTGTGCTGGTAAGTGATAACAACTTCAATCAAAGCCAATTTACCCAAATCCTCACGCTGAATGCAGACTTAGTTCCAACTGCTGCACCCACGGTAGAAACGCGTCCTGATTTGTTGGATGATGAAACACTCCCAGTCGATCAACGTGCCGATGCTGATGATCCTGCAATCTATATTAATGCCACAAACTCTGCTGATAGCCTAGTATTAACCTCAGTGAAAAATGGCGGACTGCGGATTTATGACTTGTCTGGTAATTTGTTAGAGACAGTTAATCCGGGTGGTATTCGCTACAACAACATTGATTTGCAATACGGTTTTAAATTAGGCAATCAATCTGTTGATATTGCCGTAGCTAGCGATCGCAACAATGATAAACTAGCAATCTTCAAAATTAACCCGAACCCTGGCGCTGACGGCAATTACCTGGAAGATATTACCGACAGCAGTCTTGGTACTCTCTTCCAAGGGCTACCTTTTGCAGAACCTTATTCCTCATCTTCTCGGAGTGCTTACGGGCTGGCATTGTACCGTAGTCCAATCACCAATGATTATTATGTCTTTGCCAGTCGCCGCGAAACCGGAGATGTCGCTCAGTTTAAACTGATTGACAAAGGTAATGGCAAAATTGGCATTGAACGAGTCCGAGAATTTACTGTACCAACAATTGAGGGACGCGATCCCCAAACAGAGGGTATGGTAGTAGACCAGGAAACTGGTTTCCTCTACATCGGCCAGGAAAATGTCGGTATCTGGAAGTTCCAAGCAGAACCAGACGGTGGAACAAATGGTAAGCTAATTGATCAAGTCAGAGATTTGGGCGGTACTAACCTCACCGATGACGTAGAAGGACTGACCATTTATTACGGCAAAAATGGCACAGGCTATTTATTAGCATCCAGCCAAGGCGATAATACTTTTGTGGCCTACACTCGTGAAGGTAACAACGAATATGTAGGTAACTTTGCTGTCGGAAACAATGGGCCAATTGACAGCGTACAAGAGTCAGACGGTGCAGAAGTAATTAACGTGCCACTGGGACCTAATTTTCCATTTGGTTTATTTGTGACTCAAGATGGCTCCAATGAACCTGCCACAATAGTTAGTGATGAAGGTGAAGAAGAAAATATCAGTTCTAACTTCAAGCTGGTACCTTGGGAAAATATTGCCAATGCCTTCCCCAATTCTCTAACTATTGACACCACCAGTTACGATCCACGCAATCCTGTTGCCCAACCCAAACTGACTATCTATGAATTTGACAACTTACCCAAGTTAGGAACAACCTCTGAAAATCAAGATATTTTGTTAGGTGGTTTCTCTGGGTTGTATTTCCAAGGGTTTGCAGCAAATGGGAATCTGAAGTTTGTCACTCACACAGACAGGGGCCCCAATGGAGAACCTGATGGTGTAAACAGACCATTTTTATTACCCGACTTCCAACCAGAAATAGTCAGCTTTGAACTCAACCGCAGCACAGGTGAAATCAATATTACCAAGAGAACGGGGCTATTCCGTCAAGATGGGACAACGCCATTAACGGGACTGCCTAATTTGCAAGCTGTAGGAAACGGTTTAGCCTACACAGATGAAATTGCCGTTGACTTAGACAACAATGTTCTCGCTAACGATCCTTTGGGTGCTGACTTAGAGGGAATTGTAATTGCGGAAAATGGAGATTACTGGCTGGTAGATGAATACCGTCCGGCAATTTATCACTTTGATGTTGATGGTAAATTAATTGACCGCTTTATTCCCCAAGGAACCGCCACAGCATCCGACCCAGATCAACCAGCCGGAACATTTGGCACTGAGGTATTGCCAGAAGTTTATGCCCAACGCCGCAATAACCGAGGATTTGAAGCTGTAGCCTTGGAAGGTGATAAATTATATGCTTTTATTCAGAGTCCAATTGATAATCCAGATGTCGCCAATGATGCGACTTCCAGGAGTTCTCTCAACCTGAGAATTCTGGAGTTTGATATTGTTACCAAGCAGGTGACAGCAGAGTATTTATATCTCCTGGAAGGTCTACCTGCAACTGATAAGATTGGCGATGCAGTTTCCTTGGGTAACGGCAAATTTGCGGTAATTGAGCGAGATGATAATGGTACATCAGCTGGCAATAAACTAATTTACCAAATTGATTTAGCCGGGGCAAGCAACATCAACAACCCTGCTAACTTTACCTTGCCAGCGGATAAAACCATTGAACAGCTTACCTCTGCGGAGTTAGCTACCGCCAATATTACCCCTGTCACCAAAAGCCTAATTGCTAATGCCGCTCAGTTGGGTTACACCGGAGTAGAAAAATTAGAAGGTTTGGCGCTGGTAGCACCCAACACTCTAGCCTTGCTTAACGACAACGATTTCAACGTTACGGGTAATACGCCTGCTGAAAAACTCGGTATTCTCGAACTACCCAATAACCTAACAGTTGTAGAACCTCCTTTCCCGAACGGTTTTGGTTCTAGCAACAGCGATACCGTCAATCTTGAACCAGGACAATTCTTTAGTGCAGGTGATGGCGCAGACTTTGTAGAAGGTATTGAAGGTAACACAATCGAGGCTGGGAACGGTGATGACACCGTACTTGCAGGGAGTGACTCTTCAGTATTCGGGGGAGAGGGTAACGATCAGATATTTATTGGCCAAAATGGCCCCGCTAAAAATACCAATGCTGATGGTGGCAATGGTGATGATTTGATTGTCGTGGTGGAAGCCAGTGGTAGTAATAATTTGTTTGGTGGGGCAGGTAATGATACTCTCACAGTAATTGAAGGTTCTCGCCAATCATTATTCGGTGGTTCAGGCAATGATACCCTTAGCAGTGGCGGCAGCAACAACCGTCTCTACGGTGGTTCTGGAGATGACAAACTTTTCTCCAATATCAATGATTCGCTATTTGGTGGCGATGGTGATGATGTGCTATTTGCCGGTCAAGGAGGTAGTAATCGCCTCAGTGGTGGGGCTGGTGCTGACCAATTCTGGATTGCTAATGGTAGTCTACCAATTAGTAATAACATCGTGACTGATTTTACAGTCGGGATTGACAAAATCGGGCTTGGCGGTGTTGGCGTAACTCAATTTTGTGGGCTAACACTGTTGCAACAGGGTAGTGACACTTTAGTGAAAACAGGAAATACTGAGTTGGCTTCATTGTTAGGAATTACCTCAACTAGCCTGACTGCGAATGACTTCATTTTTTCTGCTAGCGTCATGGCTTAGTTTGTTGCCTAGCGTTATCCCAATCCTAAATCATTCTTGAACAACAAACAAAACAAGATCCCCGACTTCTTTAAGAAGTCGGGGATATAAATATTTCACGTTTTGCAAAGATTTTAATAAATTTATAAGCCCTTACAAGTGACGGTAAAATTGATGCGATCGCTAGCCAATTCAAGCTAAAAATAATCAAGTCTTACCTATTTAAAAACATCAATAAATAGTTTAATAACCAAAATATATATTCCGAACTTTAATTATTGGATTTCATTCCTCAGCCTAATAGGATAGATTAACTTTCCGGCATCAATCTATTATATTGCCATAAATATTATTTTTTGGATTGAGTGTATTTTAATCATTTCTTTCAGTTAACTTATTGTTTTCTTAATCTTTCCATGAAACCATCTTTAGTGCTAGCTAAGTTCTCTCATGTTACTATCAATAGATTTCAATTCTGTATCTAATCCTTCTACTCTCATTACTCACTAACACAGATTAGTAGTTGGCATCAAATTCTCATTTTTCAAGCTTTCGATAACTCTGAGAAAATGCATTTTTTATAAATGTATTCTCGCTGTTAATCACAAAATCGGACTTAACGGACTTTCCCGAACTGTAGTATTGTAATTCTGAAATTTACCCGTAATTCCGGTTTTTAGCGTGAGAACATGATTTGTTTTTTCCACAAGTGATGCAATGAGAGAACTTGATTAGTTTGCGAACCAATTAAATCCAAATACCCAACTAACATTCTAATTATGCCAATTCAATTAGTAGGCTTTGCCTCTTTACCTGCTGATACCTATGGTGATGGGCCAGTTTCTGGTGAGGAAATTTCAGGGAATGGCAGAACGGGGCCTTTCCCAGGACAGCCAATACAGGGCTTTAGTGGTGTACAGTTTGCTAATAATGACTCTTTGTACTTTCTGTCAGATAATGGTTATGGCAGCAAAGATAATAGTGAAGACTTTCTGTTACGCATCCATCGTCTAGACCCAAATTTTAAGGGAACAGAAAATGGAGATGGCACTGTTAAAATTTTAGACTACATTCAACTATCTGATCCCAATAACAAGATTCCTTTCCAAATAGTTAATGAAGGAAGTTTTGAAAGATTACTAACTGGTGCAGATTTTGATGTAGAATCATTCGTCTTTGATAAAGACGGGACAATTTGGGTTGGAGAAGAGTTTGGCCCTTACCTACTGCATTTTGATGCCACTGGTAAACTGTTAGAAGCTCCCATTGCTACACCTGACTTCTTCAAAACTCTAGATGGAGGAGCACCTAAAATTCTTGGTCATAGAGGTGCAAGTGGAAAGCTTCCAGAACATACTCTAGAAGCTTACAAACAAGCAATTGCCGATGGCGCTGACTTTATTGAGCCTGATTTAGTAGTTACAAAAGATGGGGTATTAATTGCTCGTCATGAGCCTGCTTTGGCAATTTTGAATGCTGATGGCACTCTTAATTTAAGCAATACAACTACAGACGTTTACGATATTACCAAATATCCACAGTTTGCCGATCGCAAGAAAACAGTCAGTCTAGATGGAACTGAAATCACAGGTTGGTTTGCTGAAGACTTTACTTTAGAAGAAATCAAGACCTTAAGAGCGATACAGCGTGTACCTTTCCGCGACCAATCCTTCAATGGTCAATTTGAAATTCCCACCCTCGCCGAAATCATCGACTTGGTTAAAGAAGTTGAAGCCGAGACGGGTAAAAAGATTGGCATCTATCCTGAAACTAAGCATCCCACCTATTCTGCCGAAGAAGCTACTTACGTAGGCACTACCGAGAAAATTAACAGAAACATCAGTGAAATCCTCATCGATACACTCAAGGCTGAGAATTTCACTGATCCCAGTCGCATCTTCATCCAGTCTTTTGAAGTTGGTAATCTCAAGGATCTCCACGATCGCATTATGCCAGAGGCAGGCGTAGATATTCCTCTGATCCAGCTTCTAGATGCAGCAGGCATTGAGCTAAACGGTGAGATCATAGAGACTCAGCCTTATGATTTTGAAGTCAGTGACGACCTTCGGACTTATGGTGATTTACGGACTCCAGAAGGTTTGGCTGAAATCGCTACCTATGCTGATGGCATTGGCCCTTGGAAGCGGTTAATTGTTAGTGTCAAAGGTACTGATGCTAATAACGATGGTTTGGCAGATGATGTCAATGGCGATGGAACAGTAAATGATGCTGACAAGACACTGTTACCTCCCACTACCTTAATTCAAGATGCTCACAATGCAGGTTTACAGGTTCATCCTTACACCTTCCGCGATGAAGACCTGTATTTAGCAGCAGATTACCAAGGTAATCCAGAACTAGAATTTCAGCAATTCTTTCAACTAGGGGTAGATGCACTGTTCACAGACTTCCCAGATACAGGGGATAAAGTCCGAGATTTCTTGAGTGATCCTCAGAATAACTTAGTGCGATCGCCACAAAACCCCGATGTTCTCTCAGGAGATGCTTTTGCTAACTTGGGTGGCTCTAAAGGTTTTGAAGGCGCAGCAATCAACGCCAGCAAAACCAAGCTCTATATGCAGCTAGAGGGTACAGTTCAAGGTGATGCTCCCGGTGCTTTGCGGATTTATGAATTTGACATCGCCAGCCGCGAGTACACCGATAATACACTTTACTACAAGTTGGAAAATCCCGCGTATGCGATCGGGGATCTAGCAGTCATTAATGACAATGAATACTTAGTCATTGAGCGGGATGGTGGTCAAGGAAATTCTGCTCAATTCAAGAAGATTTTCAAAATAGACTTGTCTAAAACAGATTCTAATGGCTATGTAGTCAAAGAAGAAGTTGCAGACTTGTTGAATATCCAAGACCCGAACGACCTCAATGGAGATGGTAAAACCACTTTTGACTTCCCGTTTGTAACCATTGAAAATGTTTTAGTTGTTGACAAAAACACCATTTTGGTAGCTAATGACAACAACTATCCTTTCTCAACAGGTCGTCCTGGAGATGATCCTCAGAATCCAGTCATAGACAACAACGAAATTATTCTCTTAAAGCTGGAGAATCCTCTCAACCTTGCTCCTGGTTTAGGTCAGCCAAAAGCTGAAGAAATTAAATTTGGCTCCACAACCAGCGATGATGTTACAGCCGCGCCAAATCAAACCTTATTTACAGGTGATGGAGCAGATTTTGTCGAGGCTACTCAAGGTAACACCATCCAAACCGGGAACGGTGATGACACGGTGCTTGTGGGTAATGACTCTTCAGTGTCCACAGCAGACGGTGACGATCAGATATTTATTGGTCAAAATGGCCCGGCTCAAAATACCAGTGCCAATGGTGGTAATGGTGATGATCTTGTTGTCGTAATTGAAGCCAGTGGTAGTAATAATCTATTTGGGGCAGCCGGTGCTGATACCCTGACAGTAATTGAAGGTTCTCGTCAATTATCCTTCGGTGGCTCAGGTAAAGACACCCTCACCAGTAACGGCAGTAATAACCGTCTTTACGGTGGTTCTGGAGATGACAAACTCTTCTCTAATGTCGATGACTCTCTATCTGGTGGCGATGGTGATGACATTCTATTTGCTGGACAACAGGGTAGTAATAGCCTGAGTGGTGGTGCTGGTGCTGATCAGTTTTGGATTGCTAACGCCAGTCTGCCAACTAGCAAAAACATTGTGACTGATTTTGCGATCGGGATTGATAAAATCGGGCTGGGCGGCATTGTCTTCAGTAATCTCACGGTATTGCAACAGGGTAGCGACACTCTAGTGAAAACTGGAAATACAGAGTTGGCTTTATTACTTGGAATTACCTCAACAACCCTTACAGCAAATGATTTCGTTTTTTCTGCTAGTGTCGTGGCTTAGTTCTTAATTTTTCAATTTCATACAGCTAATTTAGTACAGTTTTGCAACCTCATCTCGCTTACGGGATGGGGTTTTTAATTTGCGGAAAGAATACAATACGGTTCAGCCACTTTAGTGCCTACTACAAACTTAAATTTACATCTTTTTTGTGATACTGACGTAAGCCATGTATATGTAAATGCGATTGCTAATCAAGCCTTTGCATAAGTACTAAATTGGGATTTTGTACGTATATTTGCTGAGGTTTTCCTAAAAATTAGACAATAAGCTGTATGGTACATTCCTCACCTTGCTAGCAAAGAATATTACCTTTATTAACTATCTTGCGATCTCAATAGAAACAGGTGTGAGGCAATCAAATATCATACTTCAAAACAATTATGACCGCATCATTTACAAATGCCATTAACTTCCTAGCTGGAACAAATCCCACTTCCGTTACGGTGGCAGATATTGATGGTGACAGTAAAAAGGACTTGGTGGTAGCTAACTCCGATGACAATAATGTCTCGGTGCTGCTGAACGATGGGAATGGCAGCTTTGGCACTGCCACCGACTACACAACTGGTGGAAGTCCTAGTTTGGTTGCTGTAGCCGACTTTGACGGTGACACCAAACTAGACTTTGTAGTAACGAACTTTGCTGACAACAATATCTCGGTGCTGCTGAACAATGGCAGTGGCGGCTTTGGCGCTCCCACTAACTTCACGGTCGGGACAAGTCCTAGTTTCGTTGCTGTGGGAGACTTTGATGGTGACGGCAAGCTAGACTTGGTGGTAACGAACTCTGATGACAACAATGTCTCGGTGCTGCTGAACAATGGCAGTGGCAGCTTTAACGCTGCCACCAATTTCACAGTTGGGACAAGTCCCCGTTCCGTTGCTGTGGGAGACCTTGACGGTGACGGCAAGCTAGACTTGGTGGTAACGAACTCTGATGACAACAATGTCTCGGTGTTGCTGAACGATGGTAATGGCAGCTTTGGCACTGCCACCACCTTCGCAGTCGGGACAAGTCCCCGTTCCGTTGCGGTGGAAGACCTTGACGGTGACGGCAAGCTAGACTTGGTGGTAACGAACTCTGATGACAACAATGTCTCGGTGTTGCTGAACGATGGTAATGGCAGCTTTGGCACTGCCACCACCTTCGCAGTCGGGACAAGTCCCCGTTCCGTTGCGGTGGAAGACCTTGACGGTGACGGCAAGCTAGACTTGGTGGTAACGAACTCTGATGACAACAATGTCTCGGTGTTGCTGAACGATGGTAATGGCAGCTTTGGCACTGCCACCACCTTCGCAGTCGGGACAAGTCCTCGTTCCGTTGCGGTGGCAGACATTAACGGTGACAGCAAACTGGACTTGGTGGTAGCTAATTCCGGTTCTAACAATGTCTCTGTGCTGCTGAACGATGGCAATGGCGGCTTTGGCACTGCCACCAACTTCACAGTCGGTTCAAATCCTGAGTCCGTCGCTGTGGAAGACTTTGACGGTGACGGTAAACTGGATTTTGTAGTAACTAACTCCGGTTCTAGCAATGTCTCTGTGCTGCTAAATAGAGACTTGATGTTGAATGTTACTAGTGTAAATGAAAATGTGGCTGCGGCAACTGAAGTTGGGATTTTCACCACTAATGCAGATACCAATAACCAGTACACCTATAATTTAATAGCGGGTATTGGCGATACCGATAATGCCCTATTCACCATTGTTGACAATAGCCTACAAATAAATAATTCCCCCAACTTTGAAAGCAAATCAACTTACAACATTCGAGTATCTAGCACTGACCTTGCTGGATTTATCTTTGAGGAAGATTTAGTTATCAATGTCAACGACCTCAACGAAAAGCCCACAGACTTGATATTTAGCGCTATCAGCAATGACGACGACGATGACGACGATGATGACGATGACGATGATGGTGGTGATGGAGATGATGATGACGATGATGATGATGATAAAAAAATCATCGGTATGTTCAGCACCACTGACCCAGACAAAAACGACAAGCACACTTATAGTTTAGTAGCGGGTACTGGCGATACTGATAATGGTGCATTCATCATCGAGGGAGATAGCTTAAAAATTAAATCTGACGCGACTAAATCTAGTTATAAAATTCGCGTTCGCACTACTGACCTTGATGGGCTTTATTTGGACAAGGAGTTGGATGTTAATATTGATGGCTTTGGGTCTAATACAAATACCCAGATAACAACTATTTTCCAGTTGGTCAATATTACTCAGAATATCTTTATCGTCAACAGTAAAGTTAAGGGTCGCAAAGGAAAGCTCTCAATTAAGATAAAAAACAACAATGCTAAAGAGGTGAATGAACTGTGTGTATTTGCTGTTGACGATGATGAAGGTAGAATTAACGGCATAGCCCCTGGTGCAGAGGGTTATACGCGAGTGGCTCTGGAGCGTTCCAAGGTGATTTTATCCTCCATTGCTAAACTGCCCAAGGGTTTTAAGAACGATGACTTGAAAAATATCTTAGAATTCGAGTCTGGTACGAAACTCAGATTCTATATGATATCTAACAGTACTACTCAGGCTGTACTGTCTGGAAAAACTTCTTTCTCAAGTGTCGTTTTTTCCTCAGCTACAAATAGCAACATAGAGGGTGAAGGGTTTTCTCTCAACTTCCAGAATTTGGTTGTAGACATTCAGGCAACAGAGCAAGAGGTATCTTTAGGTACTGGTCTGCAAGGAAAATATCAAGGCGAACTGATTGATTTACGGAGTGTGACACAGTTAGTAACAGCTGAGTTTACAGTCAACAGAGAAGCATCTTACAACAACTTTGTCGGCTTCTATCAGGTGGCTGATGAGAATGGTGGTATTGACACCAACGGTGATGGCAAAGCAGATATTCTCGTTGGACAGGCTGGTTACGCTCAAGCTGCTATGCGTGGGCGTGTTGGAGGTGTTGACTTGGCGGTGGACAACCAAGGTACGGCAAATTACACTGGCACTTTCGGACCGAATTCTTTGTTTGCACCATTTATTATTGTGGATGGTAAACCCGATGCTATTCTTAATGGGAATACCAGTAAGAATGTTTACTTCTCATTCTTGGGCGCTAACTCAGATAAGGTAGATCACATTCGACTGTTGGGAAATAACACCTTTGGTTTTGAAGATTTAGCAAATGGTGGTGATAAAGATTACAACGATGTGATTGTGCAGGTAAATTTAAGTGTCAACCTTGCATAATATCAAGTACGACTAATTACTTAGTAAAATAAAATAGCCTCATCCCGGTTGCGGGATGAGGCTATTTTATGCGGAGCAATTAAATAGACTCGATATTAATTAAACTAGTAAATTTACTGAAGGCAGTTATTGTCTTTCCTTCATAAATTTAATAGTTGATTCTTGTAAGGTGACAAAAAATCTTCACCTTTACTTTTCCAGTTAATTTTTCTTAAATTAAGCTACCAAAAAATTGATGGAGAATTCTTTCATAAATCGAGCATAGCGCTGTTTAGCAAGGAAAGCTCACTGTCTTTTGCCATCAGTGATACTGTCAATCCCTATATTCAAGAATTTGTAAAAAATAATTCAGAAATTTAAAGTTTTTTTTATTACATAATTCTTCATTAGGGTATTTACTTAGGAAGGCATCTGTGATATTTTCATGTTGATTATCACAAATTAAAATATGCAACGCTAAATTTAACAACCGCGTTTCTGTGTCTTGGTTTGATGATGAGTATCAATCTTGCATACTTGCAATACTAAATATTACTTTTAAATTTGTATAAATTATGTAACGTTAACTAAGTGATAACTTCTCCTCGATCTATTTACATTATCTTTGTTTTGAACAACGTATAACATTTGTAACCCTGTGATCTGAATACAGGTCTGCAATTTAGACAAACTTCCCCTCTGTGTTTTTACATATTTAGCTACACTAAATGCCATAGAAGTCTTGGCACTGCTGGCATAAAAGCAAACACTACCACTGTTAATAAAAGAGTTATTCCCTAATATTTTCGACTTTATTCCTGACTTTTACCTACGACTTGTTTTATATGACTTATATTAAGAACACTTTTCTCGAATTTCTCACCACCCTAGAAGGGTTTGATCACTTACCAGATGGAGCGATCGCTAATCTATCAGAACAGCTGCAAGCCTGGCGCTATCGCATAGGTCAGAAAATCATCGGTAAAGAAAGTCTCCCGGAACGCATCACGATCATTTATGAGGGACAAGTGCGCCTGTTGGGATATGACCCCCAGACGCAAATGCCAATCACCCTAAAATTGCTGCAACCTGGGGAAATTATCGGTGAAATTGGTTTGTTGCGTGATGTTGCTTGTGAAACAGCGATCGCTTCCACCGAAGTAGTATGTTTAACCTTGAGTGCATCGGCATATTTTAGCTTTCTCGCTTCATACCCAGCTTTTGCGGATGCTCGCAAGAACCGCAGTTATTTGGTGGAAGTTTTCGATATTCTCGGTTCCTATTGGCAAAAGCAAGCGATCGCTACTTTAAATCTCAGAGAACTGACAGAAAAAGCCTTACCACAGGCGAAAGTACAATACTTACCTCCAGGAAAAACTCCATTCAACCAACTCGATAACGAAAGCGTCTGGTTTGTGAGTGGCGGTGGTACAGTAACGAATTTATCACCTGGCGATCGCCTACAATCAGACGACGATAGAGACAAAATCCAGGTCATAGGTCAAAACCCCGCACGGTTGCTTGGTATACATCCGTCAGATTTGATATTGGAAGATAGTCATCAGATAGAACTTGCGGTAAGTGACATCAAATCAGATAGCGCAGAGGAATTAGATATTCCCTACGCATCAGACGAAATAGTTCCACAGATAGCCCCCCAGACCTCAAAGAGTTCGTCAAAACACAAATACCCATTTTTTAGTGGTAAGGGAGAATTAAATACAGCCTTCGCCTGCTTCCAAATGATTGCGAAGCACCTAGAAATGCCGTTTCGTCGAGAAGTAGTTCGCCGTATCTTAACTGAGCAAGTCAAACGTCAGGGGGTTATATCGTTTCAAGTTACTGCTTACCTGGCAGAGTTAATCGGACTTAAAGCGCAGTTGATAGAGCTACCAATCGCCTCGGTGACGCGCATTCCTACACCGGCATTGATTCGCTATGGTGATAATTTTGCCGTTTTATATGAAGCGGATGCAAATACCGTGGTTGTAGGTGTCCCATCCCAAGGAATTGTGCGCTGCAAACCCGCTCAATTAGTTGAACAATTAGATGTTGATCCAACCGACTTTCCGCCCAAAGTTAGGGTATTACTGCTAAGTGCTACCAAAGAAACACCCCAAGAACGCTTTAGTTTACGGTGGTTTATACCCTATTTATCACGCCACCGTCGAGTTCTGATAGAAGTCTTTATCGCTTCCTTTTTCGTGCAGTTGGCAGCGTTGGCAAATCCTCTGGTAGTTCAGTTAATTATTGACAAAGTTATTACTCAAAATAGTATTGGCACACTACATATTTTAGGGATTCTGCTATTAGTAGTTGGGCTATTTGAAGCAGTACTAACTACCTTAAGAACCTACTTATTTGTCGATACTACTAACCGGATCGATATGGGTTTAGGGTCGCAAATCATCGACCACTTACTCCGTTTACCACTGCGCTACTTTGAACGCCGACCGGTGGGTGAACTTTCTACTCGCATCAACGAACTAGAAAATATCCGCCAATTCCTCACAGGTACTGCTTTAACAGTGGGGTTAGATGCTCTATTCTCGGTGGTTTATATCGGTGTGATGCTGATTTATAGTTGGCAACTCACCTTAGTAGGCTTAAGCACAATTCCAGTGTTTATCGTGATCACCTTAATTGCTTCTCCCACCATTAGCAGACAGTTACGTGCCAAAGCCGAACGCAACGCCGAAACTCAATCTTATTTAGTGGAGGTAATGTCAGGAATTCAAACAGTAAAAGCGCAAAATATCGAATTGCGATCGCGCTTTTCCTGGCAAGAGCGTTATGCTCGGTTTGTCGCTGCTGGTTTTAAAACAGTTGTGACTTCCACCCTCGCCAATTCTACCAGCAGCTTTCTCAACAAACTCAGCAGCTTATTAGTTTTGTGGGTAGGAGCTTATCTAGTACTTCAAGGAGAATTAACTTTAGGCGAATTAATTGCCTTTAGAATTATATCGGGTTATGTCACCAGCCCAATATTGCGTTTAGCTCAACTTTGGCAAAGCTTCCAAGAAACAGCCTTGTCTCTAGAGCGTTTAAGCGATATTGTCGATACACCACAAGAAGGAGAAACAGACCGCTACAACATACCCTTACCTGCGATTAAGGGAGCAGTGAAATATGAAAATGTTTCCTTCCGCTTTGGTACAAGTGGCCCTCTGCAACTTTCTAATGTCAACCTCGAATTTGAACCAGGGAAATTTATCGGCATTGTCGGACAAAGTGGATCTGGTAAAAGTACGATGATGAAATTACTGCTCAGACTTTACGAAACTGAGTCCGGCAGAATTTTGATTGATGGTTATGATATTGCCAAAGTAGAACTTTATTCTCTACGACGACAAATTGGCGTAGTTCCCCAAGAAACATTATTGTTTGACGGCAGCGTTCAGGAAAATATTGCCCTAACGAATCCCGATGCGACAACCGAAGAAATTATCGAAGCGGCTCAGGTTGCTTGCGCCCACGAATTTATTATGAACTTACCCAACGGTTATAACACGCGGGTAGGAGAACGGGGTTCTGCACTTTCAGGTGGACAACGGCAAAGAATTGCGATCGCCCGTTCTGTTTTACAACGACCAAAATTATTAGTTTTAGATGAAGCAACCAGCGCATTAGACTATCCCACAGAACGGCAAATATGTCTCAATTTAGCTAAATCATTCAAGGGTGATACAGTATTTTTTATTACCCATCGACTCAACACCGTAAGTAATGCAGACATGATTGTTGTCATGGATAATAGCAGGGTTATAGAACAAGGTAGCCATCAAGAATTAATGGCTACTAAAGGTCATTATTATTACCTGTATCAGCAACAAGATGTGAACTTGTAATTAGTCATTGCTGGGAGCAAAGGTTTTTAGCATTGGTATTGCCCACTCTAGAAAAAATCCAAAATCGTTATGACTAAACTTAATGGGAATCACCTCAACGGCAATCAGAAAAACGGTAATCAAAAAAATGGAATCAACCAAGATTCACCGATACTGACAAAACAACAGAAAGCTGCCCAAGAGGCTTTAATTAAATCAAGTACTCAAGAATTTGAGCAATCTGTTGTCTTGCGCCAATCTCCAATTTGGTCGCGTACAATCATGGTGACCCTAATGGGGCTAGCCTGCTTTGGAATTACTTGGGCTTATTTTGCAAAAATTGAGCAAGTAGTGCCAGCCACAGGGCAATTAAAGCCAGAAGGAACAATCAAAGAAGTTCAGGCTCCTGTTAGTGGAGTGGTGAAAACAGTTAATGTTAAAGATGGACAAGAAGTAAAGCCAGGAGATTTGCTGCTGACTTTTGATTCTATCGCTTCTGTTGCTGAATTAAATTCTTTGAATAAAATTCGCTTTGCATTAATTAAAGAAAACCAGATTTATCGCCGATTGATGGGTGCAAGTACCGGCACGGGATCTGAACTGTTATATTTGCGCGGTAATTTGCCACAAGAAACTGCTTTTCTGCTGAAAAGTCGGGCAGCCTTAGTAGCAGAAAATGATTTATTGCGGACTCAATTAAAAAATTCTGGTCAGGATTCTAGGCTAGGAATTGATGAACAGCAACGTCTACAAATTGCCAAAAGAGAATTAGATTCTCGTTCTGCTGCGGCGGAATTAGAAGTAGAAAAAACCAAAAAACAACTTTCTCAAAACCAAGTCAAACTAGAAGATACTAAAGCAGGTTTAGCAATCCAACAGCAGATTTTAGATAAACTGAAAATATTAGCAGAAGAAGGCGGAATTTCTCAGCTTCAATATCTAAATCAGCAACAACAAGTACAAACCCTCGCTGCGGAAGTAGCGCAACTAGGTGAAGAACAGAAACGCCTCCAGTTTGATATTCAAAAAGGACGGCAAGAGCTAAGTAATACGGTAGCCGTTTCTGATAAAAACATTGTGGATAAGATAGCTGATAACAAACAGCGCATTGCCACAATTGATAGTCAGTTCATGAAAGTTATCCTCGATAATGAACAGCGTTTGGCAGATGTTAATAGTAAAATCTCTCAAACACAGTTAAATGTTAAATATCAAGAACTCCGTGCGCCTGTAGCTGGAACAGTTTTCGATTTGCAAGCAAAAAATCCCGGATTTGTGGCGAATCCGACTACAAAACTGTTACAAATTGTCCCAAATGAAAACTATATAGCTGAAGTTTTCATCACTAACAAAGATATCGGTTTTGTGCGAAAAGGCATGAAGGTAGATGTTAGGATTGACTCCTTTCCTTACAGCGAGTTTGGCGATATCAAAGGGGAAGTGCTTGGGATAGGATCAGACGCATTACCGCCAGATCAAACACATCAGTTTTATAGATTTCCGGCAAAAGTTTCATTGGATAAACAATCCTTAGTGATTAAGGGTAAAAATGTCCCCTTGCAATCAGGTATGTCCATCAGTGCCAATATAAAAGTACGCGAAGAACGGACTGTGCTTAGTTTATTTACTGAGTTATTTACCAAGCAAGTTGATACTCTTAAAGAGGTACGTTAATTTGTAAAACTGATATCTTATGATGGGCTGTTTGTTAAGCTCATCCCACCCCTTGTTCGCACAGCGTCTCGCAATACGGTTCGGTTAAGGGAAGAGACGCGATAAATCGCCGTCTCTACAAAGGACTGATTATTGTAAAGAAGGCGATTTATCGCTTCTTTGTGATCTATAACTTTCATCAAAAAACCTTATCCGAACCGTATTGCGAGTCGCCCGAATCTTTGCTTTAGGCTAATGCCGCTACCTTCTCTAGCAAGCCTTGAAACAACCTCAAGCCATCGCTATTCCCCAGCATCGCGTCAGACGCTCTTTCTGGGTGCGGCATCATCCCCAACACATTGCCTTGGCGATCGCAAATCCCGGCAATGTTGTTCAGTGAACCGTTGGGATTCTCGCCTTCATAACGAAACACAACTTGCCCGTTATCTTCAATTTCTGCAAGAGTGGCTGCGTCAGCGTAGAATTGCCCCTCTCCGTGGGCAATGGGCAAAGTGATAACTTCACCAGTCGTATAATCTTGTGTCCAAGGGAGATCACTACGCTCAACTTTCACGAGGGCGCGATCGCAGATAAAATGCAAATCCCGATTTTTAGTTAACACCCCTGGCAAAAGTCCAGCTTCAGTTAATACCTGAAAACCATTGCAAATACCGATTACAAACTTACCCTTTTGGGCGTGTTCCACAACCTGCTGCATCACGGGTGAAAAACGCGCGATCGCACCGCAGCGTAAATAATCCCCGTAACTAAAACCACCAGGAATGATAACGACATCCAAATCAGCAATGTCTGTTTCTTGATGCCAAACCATGCGAGTCGGTTGCCCCAGTAAGTCTCTGGTTACATAAGCAACATCGCGATCGCAATTAGAACCGGGAAAAACAACAACACCGAATTTCATGATTAGTTAGGAGTTAGGAGCTAGGAGGCAGGGGGCAGGGGGCAGGGGGCAG
>NZ_WBKL01000096.1:0-37908 GCF_015714705.1 Nostoc sp. NZL
ACAGTAAATTTCATAGCGATACCTACGGCACACTGTGTGAAAGCCTTAATTTTTACTGTGTTATAGTATAAATCATGCTATTTGGATTATTTCAGTATACGTGAAACTGCTGTAATGCTTATACAGCCTATATTTTAAGGATAAATATCATTAAAATATAGTTAGTAAAATTTACTAAAATTTAGTAACCACCATAAAAGCACCGGAAGAACCCAAATAGTTAAGCCTTAACTGAACCGTATTGGGATAAAAAATAGGGAATTACAGCCTTTTTCATTTATTTGAACCACAATCCCCTGTAGGACGCACAGCTGTGCGTCCCTACTAACCCAAGCGGATTAATTTTTAGCAATATGGTGAAATCCTATCAGGTATACAACGAATTAATCCAATGCCATTCCTGTGTCAAACCCTCTTTAAGAGAGACTTGCGGCTGATATCCCAGAATTCTCTGCGCTTTAGATACATCAGCACCAGTGTGGCGGGCGTCTCCCATAGCTTTTTCTATGTGGTTTCTTTTAATTGGTTTCCCAACAATTTCTTCAATCGTATCTAAGACTTCTGCTAAAACCACCCTGCTACCGCCACCGATATTAAAGATTTCTCCCACTGCTTCGGGTGCGGAGGCGGCGGCTAAATTGGCGGCGACGACATCACTAACAAACGTAAACTCCCGCGTTTGCTGTCCATCGCCGTAAATAGGAATCGCCTCATCCTGTAAAATGGATTTAAAGAACTTATGAAATGCCATATCTGGGCGCTGTTTGGGGCCATAAACAGTGAAATACCGCAATGATACACATGGCACACCAAAGTTTTTGTGATACAGTCTGCACAAAGTTTCAGCCGCTAGCTTAGTAATGCCGTAAGGAGAAACTGGTTGAGGGCAAATTCCCTCGTGGGTGGGTAATGTTTCTGCATCACCATATACACTTGATGAAGAGGCAAACACTAATCTTTTCAGGTCTGTAGCATCTTTGGCTGCTTCTAGCAAAATTTGTGTAGCGTTAATATTTCGTTCTGTGTAACCTCGAAAAGCTTTACCCCAACTCGCTCTGACACCTGCTTGTGCTGCTTGATGGTAAACTACATCAACATCTTTTAGGAGTTTCTGCCAATCTAAAAACTGCATATCTCCTTCAATTAATGTAAAGCCAGGTGACTGATGTAAGTGTGCAACATTCTTAAGCTTTAACATAGGATCGTAGTAATCATTGAATTCATCAATCCCGATCACTTCTTCTCCTTGTTGCAGCAATGTTTCTGCAAGATGAGAGCCAATAAAGCCAGCGGCTCCAGTAACAATAATTTTAGCCATGTTGCCTATTTTTTGATATTTTCATTAATCTCCATATTCACAGGTTAATACTTGTAATCAATGATCGTCATTACCTGAAGATGATTTTTTTCTCAATTATTTCAATGCTCCAAAAAATCATCATAAATACTTAAATATTGTACTTACACTGGAATGATCTAAGTATATTTATTGAATTATTGCTATTAATAACATTTAAAATTCTACTAATTCACTAAATTAGATTTTAAAAATAAATACAGTAAAAATTCGATAGCTATATTCCTTCTTGCACCCTCCTTCTCAGCCTTTTTAGTCATGAGGGGGCTTGTACAAGTGTGATCATTGGTGAAAAAATTGATCCGCGAGAGCCGAATCAGGTATTCTCGTTTCGCAAGGAACGCACGAGGAAAGCAGTGAAAGTTTTAGTTGTAGGTAACGGAGGGCGCGAACACGCTCTGGCATGGAAACTGTTGCAATCTAAGCAAATTGAGCAAGTTGTCTGTGTGCCAGGGAATGGGGGTACAGCAAGTATGGAACGTTGCCAGAACTTGCCCCTAGCAGTCGATGATTTTGAGGGCATGAGCCGATATGCTCTAGAACATGGCATAACTCTGGTGATAGTTGGACCAGAAGTGCCTTTGGCGAAGGGAATCACAGATTACCTCCAAGATAAAGGATTAATGGTATTTGGTCCAGTCAGAGCAGGAGCGCAAATTGAGGCGAGTAAAGCTTGGGCAAAAGCCCTGATGCAAGAAGCGGGAATTCCGACGGCGCAGGCTGCGGTATTTACGCAGGCAGCAGCAGCAAAATCTTACATCCAATCTCAAGGAGTGCCAATAGTCGTCAAAGCTGATGGCTTGGCGGCTGGTAAGGGTGTAATAGTGGCCGAAACAGTTGAACAGGCAGAAACTGCCGTTGATGCAATTTTTCAGGGACAATTTGGCAGTGCTGGTGAATTTGTCGTCATTGAAGAATGTTTGATTGGGCAAGAGGTGTCAGTTTTAGCGTTAACGGATGGGTTAACAATTCGACCCTTGCTGCCAGCTCAAGACCATAAGCGAATTGGTGACGGCGATAGGGGAGAAAATACTGGTGGGATGGGAGCCTATGCCCCAGCACCCATTGCTACACCAGAGTTGATGGCACGCATTCAAACAGAAGTCTTAGAAAGAGCGATCGCAACCTTACGAGCTAAAGGCATTGATTACCGAGGTGTACTGTATGCTGGGTTAATGATTGCACCCGATGGCGACTTGAAGGTTTTGGAATTTAACTGTCGCTTCGGCGATCCCGAAACTCAGGTGATTTTGCCACTCTTAGCAACACCTCTAGAAGAATTGATTCTAGCTTGTGTACAACAGCGGTTAAGTGAATTGCCGCCCATTGCTTGGAAAGCGGGAGCATCTGCCACTGTCGTTGCAGCTTCAGGCGGTTATCCCGGAGAATATGAAAAAGGCCAGGTCATTACTGGCATTGGTGAGGCAGAGGCAACAGGAGCAACCGTATTTCATGCAGGTACGAAGTTGAACCAGCAACAAGAATTAGTGACAGATGGGGGTCGAGTATTAAATGTGACCGGGATCGGAGAAAATTTTGAGCAAGCGATCGCTCAAGCCTACGCAGGGATCAAATATATTCAGTTTGAGGGGATATATTACCGGAGAGATATTGGGCATAGAGTAGCGAGTGATAAGCAAGAGGGGAAAACCCCATAAGCGATCGCTAAGGTATTCAATTTAAATGCAGTCTGATGTGTTTACTAGCAGCCGCTAACCTGAGGCGGACAACTAGCTCAAAATCACGACAGGTTGGATTTTTGTTAGACTGCTCATCTGTGCATAACCAATAGTCACAAAAATGAGGCTTAACGCGTTCATCCTCAACTGGATATTAACTCGGATGGCTGAAATGAGGTAAATTCGTTAAGACTACCTTACAGGAATATTCCCTGGAGTTTCCCATCTCTCTCTGTCCCCTTACATGTTTGTCAAATTAACTGTTAATTTTTTAGTTGTTGGGCTTTATAACAAAGACTACTAACAACTTTATTTAAGATGCTAAGTCTGTTAAAAACAATTCGACATGCGATCGCTACTTGGTGGTCGGAGTTCACACTCCAGACCAAATTATTGGCTGTGGCCACAATGGTAGTTTCATTGGTGATGAGTGGTCTGACCTTCTGGGCTGTGAATACAATTCAGCAGGATGCGCGGATGAATGACACCCGCTTTGGTCGTGACTTGGGGTTGCTACTTGCTGCCAATGTTGCCCCCCTAGTTGCTGACAATAATCTGACTGAGGTCGCCCAATTTTCTCAACGCTTCTACAGCAGCACCTCTAGTGTGCGTTATATGCTTTACGCTGATGAAACCGGGGAAATCTTTTTTGGCATTCCTTTTTGGGAAGCGGAGGTAGAAAACTCCCTTACCATTAAGCGGCGAATACAACTGCCAGAAGATTACCCTGGTGATGGGGAAAAGCCGATGGTGCGGCAACACATGACCCCAGATGGAACAGTCACCGATGTATTTATTCCCCTGATCGTCAATAAAAAATATTTAGGTGTATTAGCGATCGGTATCAACCCCAATCAGACTGCTGTCATTTCCACCAATTTTACCCGCGATGTTACCATTGCCGTTTTTATCACGATTTGGGTAATGGTGATTTTGGCAGGTGTAATTAACGCCTTAACCATCACCAAGCCCATTAAAGAACTGCTGGTAGGGGTGAAGCAAATTGCTACCGGGAATTTCAAACAGCGCATTGATTTACCTTTAGGGGGCGAACTGGGGGAGTTAATTTTAAGCTTTAATGAGATGGCAGAGCGATTAGAGCGCTATGAAGAACAGAATATTGAGGAACTGACCGCAGAAAAAGCCAAGCTAGAAACCCTAGTTTCAACGATCGCAGATGGTGCTGTGTTGATTGATAACAACATGCAGGTGATTTTAGTCAACCCCACAGCACAGCGAATTTTTGGCTGGGAAGCAGCTGATGTGGTAGGCCAAAATGTATTACATCACTTGCCCCCAGCGGTACAAATGGAAATCACCCGCCCATTGTACGAAATGGCCGCAGGCGAATGCGAAAGCGCCGAATTCCGAATTTTTATTAACCAACCCATCCCACGAACGATCCGCATTCTCTTGACTACAGTACTCAACGTGCAAAGAGAAAGCATCAAAGGCATTGCGATTACTGTCCAAGATATAACCCGTGAGGTGGAATTAAACGATGCAAAAAGCCAATTTATCAGCAACGTTTCTCACGAACTGCGAACGCCTCTATTCAACATCAAAACTTATATTGAAACCCTGCACGACTACGGCGAAGACTTAGCTTTACAAGAACGCCAAGAGTTTCTGCAAACAGTGAACCATGAAACCGATCGCCTAACCCGCCTAGTTAATGATGTTTTGGATTTGTCAAAACTCGAATCTGGTCGCCAGTACAACTTCGATGGCGTGGATTTAGCCCAAGCGATCGAGCAAACACTGCGTACTTACCAACTCAACGCTAAAGATAAAGGTGTTGAACTTTTGCAGGAAGTTGCTCCTAATTTGCCCCTGGTAATGGGTAATTATGATCTGTTAGTACAAGTGTTTGGCAACCTGATTGGTAATGCCCTTAAATTCACCAAAGCCGGTGGTAAAGTAGCAATCCGTGCCTACCAACTAGATTTCAAACCCAGTCACACCCTTTCTTCTCCAGTGCGGATTGAAATTTCCGATACTGGAATTGGCATTGCCACAGAAGATCAACACTCAATTTTTGAACGCTTCTTCCGCGTAGAAAACCGAGTTCACACCCTAGAAGGCACGGGTTTAGGTTTATCGATTGTCAGAAATATCATCGATAGACATCGTAGTAAAGTCCATCTGGTGAGTGAAGTCGGCATTGGCACCACTTTTTGGTTCGACTTAGCCGCCTTTGAAGAAAAAGCGCCACCGATACAAGTTGAACCTATTATTGAAACATCCAAAATCACCATAGCCTGAAGATTAGGGATTGGGCATTGTTTGTCATTTTTGACCATTCCTTATAAGGGTTATCGCTTGTATGCAATACACTCTCACCTCTCTCCTTTTAGGCTATACCTGAGTACATTTTCTGTCTCTCAAGTTAATCATGCTGCCGTTATTTACTTCTGTTATCCTCCCACCGTCTACATTACGAATGGATAGCTATAAAGGAAGAGGGTTAAGGGGTGAGGTTTCGCGTTGATTTTTCAGATCAATTGCTAACTGCGATGTCTACGACGGGCTTCGCCTACGCAATTTCCCTCACAGCACGCTCACTCTTGCTACAATCTTCACGCACTGCTACTTGTACTAGGGTATATGTGCAATTAATCACCACATGAATTTTGCCAGATTCAATCAATTATTTGAGAAAAACCAAGTCTTCAGGGTTGGGTTGTTCAAACACAAACTTGACTTTTTGACTGGAGATAAATGCTGTTAAAGCTCTATACATAATGGTTTCGGGGGTGATAATTCCCTTGGGTTTGAGGACTCTTTTGGTTTGAAAGAGCGATCGCTCTGCCTAACTTCCGATTCACCCATTTTTTGATAAATTAAGAAAAATACGGGTATATAAATATATTTAACGAAGTGTTCTCAAAAACTATTACCTCTGAGTAATGTTTGTTCTAACTCTCGGAAAAATCGGCTAGCCGAGAGTTATGTGTAACATAAATCACCACAATGCTAGAGGGAAATTCAGAATCATGATGTTTGCTCTAAAACCAACACAGATACTCAGACGCATAATATCTGCATCACTAGTTAGTTTTTTGTCCTTAGAGGTTGTTCCCACCGCAGCGTTCGGCAACCCACCCCCTGCGTCTGTTGAAACCAATCTGAAAGTGCCTAGCACAATGTCTTATGAACCGTTTAATACTAACCGTTACTTAAAAGTGCCGCCCAATTTCTCTATCTCTGTTTATGCTCGCATTAAGCAAGCTCGCTTTATGGCAGTTGCTCCCAATGGGGATCTTCTAGTGTCACAGCCCAGTACGGGTAAAGTGTTAATTGTCCGGCCAAATGGCAGCAAAGACCCAATTATTTCTGACTTCGTGACAGGTCTACGCAAACCACACGATATTGTGTTTCATAAAATTGGCGATACCACATACATTTATATCTCAGAGACTCATCAAATTAACCGCTTCATCTACAACTCTGGAGACCTAATCGCCAAAAATCGTCAAATCGTTGTAATTGGTTTACCAGACAGCAGCACATCAGAACTCAAAGGCTCTTATGGTCACGAACTGAAAAATATTGCACTTGATTCCAACCACAAACTCTACGTGTCGATTGCCTCTACGTGCAATGCCTGCCTGGAAGATACTGTCAGTTACCCAAAGCGTGGTGCGATTTACGTGTATGACGCTGATGGAACCAATCAGCGGCTTTTTGCCGAAGGATTACGTAATGCCGAAGGGTTAGCATTCTTGCCTGGCACAAATGACCTTTGGGTAGTCGTTAATAATCGAGATAACATCGCCTATCCCTTCAACGATAGCAGTGGCAATTACGGTAAGATTATCCCCTCTTACGTAGACAACCACCCGCCAGAGGAGTTTACAAAAGTCCGAGATGGCGGTAACTACGGTTGGCCATTCTGCAACCCTAATCCTGACACGCCAACTGGCCTCAACAATATGCCGTTTGACCGAGACTATCAGTTCAATGCTGATGGACGTGTTAATTGCAATGCAATGGACAGGATTGACAAAGGTATCCAAGCCCATTCGGCTCCCTTGGGGCTAACATTCTTACAAAATACTCAGTTTCCCAGCCTGTACGCAAGTGGGGCAGTAACGGGGCTGCATGGTTCATGGAATCGGCAGAAGAAAACGGGCTACAAAATAGCTTACTTTCCCTGGAACAGTACGACAAAGAGTCTAGGGGAGGAAATGGATTTAGTCAATGGTTGGCTAGTTCCCGAAACGCAAGAAGTCTGGGGACGACCCGTGGATATGGTAGTTGACCAGCAAGGTAATTTGTTAATTTCGGATGACTACAGCGGCACCATCTACAAGCTATCCTATAATCTCTCCTCCACGCCGTCAGAACAGGTTAAGGTCTACAGTGACCCTAATTTTACTGGAGTTTCCCAGTCATTTCCTACAAGCCCAGGAGTATACAAGGCTAACCAAGGTGACTTAAAGGTTGTTGGTAATGATGCTATTAGCTCATTAAGTGTACCACCGGGTACAGTGGTACGTGTTTGCCAACATGAAACCGGTGGTCGATGCCGTGAGTTTAGTGCTGGTGACTATAACTCCGTTGGAGCTGACTTAGATAACATCATCTCGTTTATAGAGGTCAACCCGTCAGTACAGGTTAAGGTCTACAGTGAACCTAATTTTGCTGGAGTTTCCCAGTCATTTCCTACAAGCCCAGGAGTATACAAAGCTAACCAAGGTGACTTAAAGGTTGTTGGTAATGATGCTATTAGCTCATTAAGTGTACCACCGGGTACAGTGGTACGTGTATGCCAACATGAAACAGGCGGTCGATGCCGTGAGTTTAGTGGTGGTGATTATAAATCTTTAGGAGCTGACTTAGATAACATAATCTCGTTTATAGAAGTCAAATAGCACCAGTCACCGAATTTTAAATTTTGGATTTTGGTGAAGCAGCGCGGTCTTCTCCCTTGGCGCTAGCGTCTCCCCTTTGGGAGAAGGAGAGACGCTAAGAGCGAACGAGCGTCACCCGAAGGGATTGAATAATTTAAAATCCAAAATTTAAAAAGGTCTGAGAGGATCTTTGGAAAGTCAACTAGAAACTGCGATCGCAATTTTTCCCACTGCACGCCCAGTTTCGCTATAATCATGAGCCGCCGCTAGTTCTTCTAAGGGATATGTGCGATCAATCACCACACGAATTTTACCCGCTTCAATCAATTCTTTCAGATAAACCAAGTCCTGAGTGTTGGGTTTTTCTAGGATAAATTTCGCTTTTTGACCGGGAAGGAATGCTGTTAAGATGCCCTCTAAGAAGACTTCAGGGCTGGGTAGCGTGGTGATATAAATTCCGTTGGGTTTGAGGACTCTTTTGGTTTGTGAGAGCGATCGCTTACCCACTGCATCAAAGATAATGTCATACTGCGCTATATCTTGGGTAAAATCTTGCTGCGTATAATCAATCACGCGATTTGCTCCCAGAGATTTCACCAAATCCAAGTTTTTAGTACTGCTAACTCCCGTCACTATTGCCCCTAAAGCCTTAGCAATTTGTACTGCAAAACTGCCTACACCACCCGCAGCACCATTAATCAAAACAGTTTGTCCTGTTTGAATATTTCCCTCATTTCGCAGCGCTTGCAGAGCCGTGAGCGCTGCTAAAGGCACAGCCGCAGCTTCTTCATAGGATAAATTTGTTGGTTTGAGAGCCACCAAGTTTTCTGGGACGGCTGCAAATTCGGCATAACCTCCTCCAGGAAAGCTAGTACTGCCATAAATAGCATCTCCTGCTTTAAAATGCGTGACACCAGAGCCAACTGCTACCACATCTCCCGCCACATCAAACCCCAGAATCTTTGGAAAATTGCTGCCGCTAATCAAACTCAACATCCCTTTACGGATTTTCCAATCAATGGGATTAACACTACTAGCACGAACTTTCACAAGTAACTGCGTTAGTTCAATTTTCGGCTGCTCCACATCTTCATAGTGCAACACCTCAGCCGCGCCATACCGACGGATAACGACTGCTTTCATCGCATTCCTCCTGCTACCCTGTTTGACTCATACAACTCAGACAGCCTGTTTTTCCTGATAAATCTAGTGTAGCGATGTCTATGATGGGCTATGACGCTCTCTACGAGAAGCTGCGCGAACGCGGACTCGCTATCGGTGTCGCAAGGCTGATTATCTCTGAATCCACGGAGGTGGATTTTGCTTGTGTAGTCGGGACTTTTTAAAACGTTTCGATAAAACCCATTATCTTTATTCGTCAGTCGTAAATACAACACCTTCATACACCAGTTCAATTGGACATTCAAACTCAATGCTCGATAAAGTGACGATATCTCCAGCCGTGTAGGGATAGTAAAGCCACATCTTACCCTCACCCCGACAGTAACGCTCAACAGAGATTTTTTCCGAGTCAATCAAGAGATATTCTTGCAAACTGGGGATTGTCAGATAATAAGTAAATTTTTCACCCCGGTCTTTAGCGTTTGTACCTGGGGAAAGAACTTCGACAATCAGCTTGGGATGTTGAATAAAGTTGCGGGCATTCAGGTCTTCAGGGTCGCAACTGACAATAACATCAGGATAATAATAGCGGCTCTGGGGCGTGAGTTGCATTTTCACATCTGACACATTCACTCGACAACCTCTGGAACGCAGATGAGGGTACAAAGCTCTGTAGAGATTTAGTGCAATGTCGTTATGGGGAATTGTACCACCTGTCATCGCAAACACTTCGCCATTGGCATATTCGTAGCGAAGGTCTTGCTGAGGTTCCCATTCTAGATATTCCTCAACGGTCATTTTTGGCGGCTGTTGGGGGATGGCTATCATAACGAAACTAAGATTTTTTACGCTTGGTTTGATTGTAGCCAAATAGTATCAGCAACAAAGAACGGTATCTGGAAAACCTCTCTCTGAAAAGAAGAGAGACTTTAAACTTTTCTTCTTCCTGCATCAGGAAGGGGGTTAGGTTTTTTGCAAAGGTTTGTAGTGAGCAATTCAGAAAATTCATTGCGATCGCTCAATCATGTTAGATTGTAGTTTGTTGTTTCTCTTAAACACAAAATCTGAGAATTTTTTACCCATCTCCTCATTGTGGGAATGAAAAAAAGGAGTTGAAAGTTAAGTTTTTTGAAAATTATGTGCAGCAACACACCTATCCCCATTAGCTTATATGGCTTATCAGATAAGACTTAGAACCACAATTGAATATCATTGTCAAAGCAAAAATTAAAAAAATATGAATTGCATTTTTACCCTCAAAAAAATGATATGTTAGATACAGAATTGAATTTCGCACGTTTCTGGAGTAGAACGATGTAGACTACTCCAGTTTTTCACCCTCAAACCCTTGGTCTTGACTGCTTTTGACGGAATTTGAGGGCAATCTGAGTACACATTAAAATAACCCAAACCCAGTTACAAGTAGATTAAATTCCTTGTTGGGATTGGGTTTTAGCTGAGTACAAAGAAATCCTGAACCCCTATCTATAAACACTAGAACCCCAACCAAAAAATACTAGAACCCCTACCCGAAAAAAACTTTTTTAATTCTTGTAATGCTTTAAGAATTAGGGTTTTTAGTATTTGAGTACAAATGTAATAAATCCAATAAATTCTATCCTAGATACACATATCGCCTAGCTTCAAGACGGCTGATATAAATCTTTTATCGCCAATCACTTAACGCTCTGAAACAAAACAAAGCGAAAAGTGAGTGGAGGGATGACATAGCACCATGCCTGAAGTGAAGAGAAGTCGCGGCTGTAAGCACAAATTCTACCCAAGAACCGAACGTTGACACACACCAGCCGAACATCAGATATCTATCGCCTGCCTGACTTGAAAACAAGTCGCCCTCACCCAAGGGTTTGCAGGCAGTGTGGAAGACGCGACTTCAATTCTGGGCATGAAAGAGTAGCAACAACATCTCCCACAGTGGCAGCCAAGTCCACCGACCTTTTGCGAAACTCAATGACATCACCGTCTACACGACTCCTCAACTCCAACGCTACGGAATCGCCAACCCAAGCAAAATCAGGTGGTTGCGGCTGTGACAGCACCACCAGCACCACCGTGGAAAGGGACGAAAAGCTCCAAGAACGCATTGCTAAACATCCCTGCTACAGCGAAGACGCTCATCACCACTACGCCCGGATGCACGTTGCAGTTGCACCAGCTTGCAACATTCAATGCAACTATTGCAACCGCAAATATGATTGCGCTAACGAAAGCCGTCCTGGAGTAGTTAGCGAATTGCTAACACCAGAACAAGCAGCACACAAAGCTTTGGTCATTGGCGGCAAGATTCCCCAAATGACAGTTGTGGGAATTGCCGGCCCTGGCGACCCTCTGGCGAACCCAGAAAAGACTTTCCGCACATTTGAGTTGATTGCAGAGCAAGCACCAGACATCAAGCTGTGCTTATCAACCAATGGTTTAATGCTGCCAGATTACATCGATCGCATTAAACAATTAAATATAGATCACGTGACGATCACCATTAACATGGTAGATCCAGAGATCGGTGCTAAGATTTATCCTTGGGTTCACTACAGACGCAAGCGTTATAGAGGCATTGAAGGCGCAAGAATTCTCCACGAAAGACAGATGGAAGGATTACAAGCCCTCAAAGATGCTGACATCTTGTGCAAAGTCAACTCCGTGATGATTCCCGGAATTAATGACCATCACTTAGTTGAAGTGAATCGAGTCATTCGTGAGAAAGGTGCATTCTTACACAACATCATGCCATTGATTTCTGCACCAGAACATGGCACACACTTTGGTTTAACCGGTCAACGCGGCCCCACACCCAAAGAACTCAAAGAAGTTCAAGACAACTGCTCCGGTAACATGAAAATGATGCGTCACTGTCGCCAGTGCCGTGCCGATGCAGTCGGATTATTGGGAGAAGACCGCAGCCAGGAGTTTTCCAAAGAGAAATTCTTGGAAATGACTCCAGAATACGACATGGAACAACGCGCTACTGTTCACGAAGGGATTGAGAAGTTTAAAGAAGAACTTAAAGTAGCCAAAGACAAGGCGCTAGCCGGGAAGAAATTTGCTAACAGTCCTAAAATCTTAGTTGCAGTAGCAACCAAAGGCGGTGGATTGGTTAACCAACACTTCGGTCATGCGAAAGAATTCCAAATTTACGAAGTGGGTGGGGACGAAGTTCGCTTTGTCAGTCATCGCAAAATTGACCAATACTGCCAAGGTGGATACGGCGAAGAAGCTTCTTTTGAGCATATTATGAAAGCGATCGCAGATTGCAAAGCAGTTTTAGTCTCCAAGATTGGTAACTGTCCTCAAGAAAAATTGCAAGAAGCTGGAATCAAGACTGTTGAAGCTTACGACGTGATTGAAAAGGTTGCTTTAGAGTTTTACGAGCAATACGTTAAGGAATTAGGGAATAACGAATAGGGCATGGGGCATAGGGCATGGGGCATGGGATAAGAATTATCCTCAATGCCCTCCCCTAAACCCAATCCTCAATGCCCAATGCCCACTTGCCCTGAGCGAAGCCGAAGGGATGCCCCATTCCCAAAAAAGGAGAATAAATCATGGCTTACAAAATTCTTACTAGCCAGTGTATTTCCTGCAATCTCTGTCTAACGGTATGTCCCACAAATGCAGTTAAAGTAGTTGACGGACAGCACTGGATTGACCCTGAACTTTGTACAAACTGTGTTGGTAGCATTCATACCGTGCCTCAGTGTAAAGCTGGTTGTCCCACCTGCGACGGTTGCGTTAAGCAGCCTAGCGATTACTGGGAAGGCTGGTTTGCTAACTACAACCGCGTAGTTGCTAAATTAACAAATAAACAAGATTACTGGGAACGTTGGTTTAACTGTTATTCCCAGAAATACTCGGAACAGTTGCAAAAACGCCAACCCCAAAAAATGGCAGCAGAAGCTTAAATAATTCGTAATTCTTAATTGAAGACAACAATGCAAAATAACTGCATCTATCTCGATAATAATGCCACCACTAAGGTAGACCCAGAAGTTATAGAGGTAATGCTACCTTACCTGACGGATTATTACGGCAATCCCTCCAGTATGCATACCTTTGGTGGGCAAGTCGGTAAAGCAGTGAGAACAGCAAGAGAACAACTTGCAGCCATCCTGGGAGCCGATGAGTCAGAAATTGTCTACACAAGTTGTGGTACTGAAGGAGATAACGCGGCGATTCGAGCCGCACTGTTGGCACAACCAGAAAAGCGACACATCGTCACTACTCAAGTTGAACACCCCGCAGTACTCAATGTCTGCAAACAATTAGAAACCCAAGGTTATAGTGTTACCTATCTATCAGTAAATCATCAAGGGCAGCTGGATCTAGATGAACTAGAAGCTTCCTTGACGGGTAACACCGCCCTGGTGACAATTATGTATGCTAATAACGAAACCGGAACGATTTTCCCGATTGAGCAAATTGGGTTGCGCGTAAAAGAATATGGTGCTATCTTCCATGTAGATGCGGTGCAAGCAGTGGGAAAAATCCCGTTGAATATGAAGACTAGCACGGTGGATATGTTAACCCTGTCTGGTCACAAGCTTCACGGGCCTAAAGGAATTGGTGCTTTATATATCCGGCGCGGGGTTCGGTTCCGTCCCTTCATGATTGGGGGACACCAAGAACGCGGACGGAGGGCGGGAACTGAGAATGTTCCAGCAATTATCGCCTTGGGCAAAGCTGCGGAACTAGAACTGTTACACTTAGAAGAAGCGACTGCAAGAGAAAGAAAGCTGCGCGATCGCCTCGAACAAACTTTACTCGCTAAAATCCCCGATTGTGTCGTTAACGGTGACGTTACGCAGAGATTGCCAAACACAACCAATATCGGCTTCAAGTACATCGAAGGTGAAGCAATCCTACTGTTATTGAACAAATACGGTATCTGTGCATCATCCGGTTCTGCTTGTACCTCCGGTTCTCTAGAACCCTCCCACGTCCTGCGGGCAATGGGCTTACCCTACACAACTTTGCACGGTTCAATTCGCTTCAGTCTTTGTCGCTACACTACAGAAGCCGAAATCGATCAAGTAATAGAAGTAATGCCCAGTATTGTAGAACGTCTACGCGCCCTCTCACCCTTCAAAAATGATGATGCAGGTTGGTTGCAAGGACAAGAACAAGCACTAGCGCATCGTTAGGGACTAGGGACTGGGGATTAGGGACTGGGAATTAAGGAAGAATTTTCCCAATACCCACTACCCAGTACCCAATCCCCCAATCTAAAATCCAAAATCTAAAATCTAAAATTCATTATGTGGGACTACACCGATAAAGTATTAGAACTGTTTTACGATCCCAAGAATCAGGGAGAAATTGAAGAAACGGGCGAAGCTGGAGTTAAGGTTGCAACGGGTGAAATCGGCAGCATTGCTTGCGGTGATGCTCTGAGATTGCACCTGAAAGTGGAAGTAGAATCTGATAAGATTCTAGATGCTCGGTTTCAAACCTTTGGTTGTACTAGTGCGATCGCATCTTCTAGTGCATTAACCGAAATGGTTAAAGGTTTAACCTTAGATGAAGCCCTGAAAGTGTCCAACAAAGACATTGCAGATTACCTGGGTGGTTTACCAGAAGCAAAGATGCATTGCTCTGTCATGGGACAAGAAGCACTAGAAGCCGCTATCTATAATTATCGTGGCATTCCTCTCGCTACCCACGATGATGATGATGAAGGTGCATTAGTTTGCAGTTGCTTTGGCATCAGCGAGTCTAAGATTCGTCGCGTGATTCTAGAAAATCATCTCACGGATGCCGAGCAAGTAACAAATTATGTGAAAGCTGGTGGCGGATGCGGTTCCTGTCTGGCTAATATCGATGATATTATTAGATCAGTTCAACAGGAATACGCCTCACCTGCTCTCAACAACTACGGCGTACAAGTTGCCACAGAAATTGTTACGTCTAAAGAGCGATCGCTAACAAACGTGCAAAAGATTGCTCTAATTCAAAAGGTTCTCGATGAAGAAGTCAGACCCGTACTCATTGCAGACGGGGGAGATGTAGAACTCTATGATGTAGAAGGCGATCGCGTTAAAGTTGTACTGCAAGGCGCTTGCGGTTCCTGTTCTAGTAGTACAGCAACTCTGAAAATTGCGATCGAAGCCAGATTACAAGATCGTGTCAGCAAGAGCCTTGTAGTCGAAGCAGTTTAGGAATTGCTGTAGGACTTAACGTATTCTACAAATACGCTCTAATATGCATTCAGCCAGGAACAGAAAGTAGGATTTGAACCATATAATTGTCTCCACATCAATGCTTCAATCCTACCGACAACCGATAGCTAAATTAGCTATCACGGCTAACAGCATATAGGCAAAAAGATTAAGCGCCTACTTGCAAATTTCATCATCCAACTCGCTTCAAAGGAACAGGATATGAGCACATTGTACGACAACATTGGTGGACAACCAGCTATTGAACAAGTAGTAGATGAACTCCACAAACGCATTGCCACAGACAGCACCCTCAACACATTTTTTGCTGGTACAGATATGGCAAAGCAACGCAATCATCTAGTTGCTTTCTTAGGTCAAATATTTGAAGGGCCAAAGCAATACGGCGGTCGTCCAATGGACAAAACCCACGCTGGAATGAATCTACAGCAACAACACTTCGATGCGATCGCCAAGCATCTCGGTGAAGCAATGGCTGTGCGTGGAGTGTCAGCAGAAAACACCAAAGCTGCACTAGATCGCGTCACAAATATGAAGGGCGCTATTTTGAACAAGTAATAGGACTTATGCATTGATTGTTGACAAATAACAACATCAAGTCCTATTGAATCTTGCAAGCTGAAACACATTATGACGTATTTGTAAATTGCGTAATTTTCTTTGTTCTTTGTCAGAACAAATGACAAAGGACAAAGGACAAAAAACCAAAAGAAAAAAATTTTAACGAGGAAGATCGATGTACTTACTGTCAATAATTTTGGCTGTGGAGCGATCGCCCCCAGCAGGCATTTATGCCAACGCTACCAACGATGCTCTACACGCGCTCACTACTGTCGCTCAACTGGCGTGAACGCAACTGACAAACGCACAGACCCACCAACCAACCAATTGCAGGGAAACACGAACAATGACAGACGAAAACATTAGACAGATAGCTTTCTACGGTAAGGGCGGTATCGGTAAATCTACCACCTCCCAAAACACCTTAGCAGCTATGGCAGAAATGGGTCAACGCATCCTCATCGTCGGTTGCGACCCTAAAGCTGACTCCACCCGTTTGATGCTGCACAGCAAGGCTCAAACAACCGTTCTTCACCTCGCCGCAGAACGTGGTGCAGTAGAAGATATCGAACTCGAAGAAGTAATGTTAACCGGTTTCCGTGACGTTCGTTGCGTAGAATCTGGTGGTCCAGAACCCGGTGTAGGTTGCGCCGGTCGTGGTATCATCACCGCCATCAACTTCTTAGAAGAAAATGGTGCTTACCAAAACCTAGACTTCGTATCTTACGACGTATTAGGTGACGTTGTGTGTGGTGGTTTTGCAATGCCTATCCGCGAAGGTAAGGCACAAGAAATCTACATCGTTACATCTGGTGAAATGATGGCGATGTATGCTGCTAACAACATTGCTCGTGGTGTTCTTAAGTATGCTCACACCGGTGGCGTGCGCTTGGGTGGTTTGATTTGTAACAGCCGTAACACAGACCGGGAAATCGAATTGATCGAAACCTTGGCAAAACGGTTGAACACCCAAATGATTCACTACGTACCTCGCGACAACATTGTTCAACACGCAGAATTGCGCCGGATGACTGTTAACGAGTACGCACCAGAAAGCAACCAAGCTAACGAATATCGGACATTGGCTCAGAAAATTATCGACAACAAAAATCTAGCTATTCCTACACCCATCGAAATGGAAGAACTAGAAGAATTGTTGATTGAATTCGGTATCCTCGAAAGCGACGAAAATACTGCAATGCTAGTTGGCAAAAGTGCTGCTGAAGCTCCTGTAGTCTAAGTCGCTGCTAAGAAATAACGCTTTAGCACAAGGAAAAAGGAAAAAGGAAGAATCTCACATTTGACCTTTTACCTTTTACCTTTCCCTCTAATCTCCCCCCTAATCTTAGAGGGGACTCCTAGTCCCCCTATGCCCCGATCCTTACGAGTCACAGAGGCTAAATATGACACCTCCAGAAAATCAAAACATCATCGAAGAAAGAAAAGAACTAATTAAAGAAGTTCTAGACGCTTACCCCGATAAAGCTAAGAAAAAACGGGAAAAGCACTTAAGTGTATACGAAGAAGGTAAGTCCGATTGCGGCGTTAAGTCTAACATCAAATCCCTTCCTGGGGTAATGACCGCTCGTGGTTGTGCTTACGCCGGTTCTAAAGGTGTGGTTTGGGGTCCTATTAAGGACATGATTCACATCAGTCACGGGCCTGTAGGTTGCGGTTACTGGTCTTGGTCTGGTCGTCGTAACTACTACATCGGCACCACAGGTATTGATACCTTTGGTACCATGCACTTCACCTCTGACTTCCAAGAAAGAGATATCGTTTTCGGTGGTGACAAGAAACTTGTCAAGCTAATCCAAGAACTTGATGTACTTTTCCCACTCAACCGTGGTGTTTCCATTCAATCTGAATGTCCCATCGGTCTAATTGGGGATGACATCGAAGCAGTTGCTCGGAAGACATCGAAAGAAATTGGCAAGCCAGTTGTACCTGTGCGTTGCGAAGGCTTCCGGGGTGTTTCCCAATCTTTGGGACACCACATTGCTAACGACATGGTTCGTGACTGGGTATTCACCAGATCCGACCAAGCTAAGAAAGACGGTACACTCAAGTTTGAAGGTACTCCTTATGATGTAGCCATCATTGGTGACTACAACATCGGTGGAGATGCTTGGGCTAGCCGCATCCTGTTAGAAGAAATCGGCTTGCGCGTAGTCGCTCAGTGGTCAGGTGATGGCACCATCAACGAAATGTTGATGACCCCCAACGTGAAGATGAACCTCATCCACTGTTACCGGTCGATGAACTACATCAGCCGTCACATGGAAGAAGCTTATGGTATACCCTGGTTGGAATACAACTTCTTCGGCCCCACCAAGATTGCTGAATCTTTACGGGAAATCGCTTCCAAGTTTGACGAAACAATCCAAGCAAACGCTGAGAAGGTTATCGCCAAGTATCAGCCAACAATGGATGCGGTAATTGCTAAGTACCGCCCCCGTTTGGATGGTAAGACTGTTGCCATCATGGTTGGTGGTCTACGTCCTCGCCACGTTGTCCCAGCCTTCCAAGACTTGGGCATGAAGATGATTGGTACAGGTTATGAGTTCGCTCATAATGACGATTACAAACGTACCACTCACTACATCGAAAACGGCACCATCGTTTATGACGACGTTACCGCTTACGAATTCGAGGAATTTATCAAAGCGCTGAAGCCTGACCTAGTTGCTTCTGGTGTGAAAGAGAAGTACGTCTTCCAAAAGATGGGTCTTCCTTTCCGTCAAATGCACTCTTGGGATTACTCCGAACCTAGCGATCGCTCCTCAACATCATATAATGTAAGGTTTTTTTGCAGCGAGAGAAAAAAGCAGCCCATTTATAGCCTAAATACAAGTTGCAGGGTTATCTAGGAACAATTTGTTTTGATGCTTTAGATAGTATAACTCTTATGGAGTCTGGTTTTTAGGATTTACTGGCATTTTGCTCAAAGAAAAACTGTAAAACAAAAGACTATTTTTAACGACGATTTTTTAGATTAAATATAGCGTAGCGACTAAATTGAGCAGTAGCAGATAAAATTTACGTCCAACCAAGATATTTAGCCTATTTCATTTTCGTTAGCAGTTCAAAAATTTGCTGGTTGTGTTGATGGTAGCCCCGGTGATTTGGCGACGAACAAACAATATCTTGAAGGTTTAGGAACTGAATGAAGCAGCGAGTCATCATCGATTCCGTCGCTGCAACGATTTGTTAGCCAATTTCCTGCTCTATTGTTTGAGAGATAACCGCGATTTCTTTGGATATTATCTTGTAGTTATCGGAAATTTGCTCTTGGCTTTTGTTGGCAAGAAAGAAGAGCTTTGCAGAAGCGGTCTTAACAAGCTCCACTAACCGAGATTCAGGATCGATACGGTTAACAGAAATCCACCTTTCGATGGCCTTGGAGGAAAGCCCTAGTAGCTCTTCCTTTTCCCATTGTTTGCGGTTTACCAACTGAAGGATTTGCCTCTGAGCCGCAATACGGTTATTAAACTCGTTCATATTCTTTAGCCTTTTCCACTAAGTTATTCATCCACTCATACACTTCATTAAGTGTTCGGATCGCGGTATTTATTTCATCATCTGTTATATTTTTGCCGTGACCTCTTGTACATAATAGGCGGGATCTTTCTAAAATTTGATATGAATCTAGTGCAATTGGAATACTGTTACATCCTAAGCAAAGTGCAGAATTCCTAGAGAAGTCTGAGCGCTCCTTATCCTTAGTGCCAAGAGAGAAGCAAGTTGCGATATTTCTGATGCTTAAAAACACAGTAGACAAATCAAACACTTTACTGGTGTTGTTAGCAATTAGTGAGTCATGCGCTTCGCAAAACAGCGCAAAGAACTTTTCACAGTCTTGAACACAATTTTTGTAAGGTTCAGGGCTTCCCAATGCTTTCAGATAATCAAGTTGATCTGAGGAAAAAAGCAATCGTGATTCAAGCGACAAGTGCCACGCAAAAGGATTGCCTTCATGCCAAATTTCTTGGATTCTTTTGTAAGAATAGATCGAGAAGGTATCTGGATCTATACGATAGTTGTAACCTTCTACAATTGCAAGAATATCAACGTCTGACCCTAGCGATATATCTCCGCGACAGATAGATCCGAATGCGTAAATATGCATAATTAACGTCTATTCAAGCGTTTGATAAGAATTGACATAAACAAACCAAATTCAACTAACCTAATGAACAAGATTAGTGTAAAATATGGACTTGGATAAGCGGATGGAGAAAGTGTCCCTAAAAATATCTGAGGGGCTTCAATAAATGCCTGTATATAACTGTAAATGCTTTGAGTATTTTTGAATTCCCAAACATCAATTAGAGACATGAGCAAAAGTATAATAATAGTTGCTCTTAGCAGCTTCCAAGGGCTTTCCCCATTGCCCCATACTAGGTCAAAAAATTTGAAGTTAGTCCATTCTAGAAGTGTTTCAAGCCGCTTTAACCCTGTATATTTTTTCCTGTAATACGACTCCTTTGAACTCCATGCCTTATGCAAGTGAACTTCAGTAGCTTGTAGCTCTATACGTATTGCCTTATTAACAGATTCGGCATCTCCGAGTTGCTGGTAATTCATGCGTAGCGTCCGGGCAAATTTCATTTTGAGGTTTTCACTGCCTGGACATTCTGTATCTAGGATGTAGTTATCAACTACAGTTCTCTCAAAGGTAGAGTACTCAAACTTACAACCAGAAAATTTTGCCCCGTGCAAATTAGTTCCAACGAAACGACACCCAGTGAAGTCGCATGAATCAAACTTGCAACCTCGAAGATAGCAGGTGTCAAAAATTGAGTACTTGAAATCAACCTTGGTGAACTGCTTATCTTTCGCCACGAGACGAACGAATAAGTGGTTCATAAACTTATCATTAGAAATGTTGTCATCAAACTTTTTATCTATTTGGTGAACTCTGTTGCTCTCGGATAGCATTGGATTCCTTTTGGCTAATTATTACACTGAAACTTTCCGCATATTATTCTAAATCAGATGAATATGAGAAAACTTTCCATCGGATAGCATCGGACTCTTTCTGGCTAACGTGTCTAATTACCTGTTGCTAGTAACCTTGAACCCCTAACAGATTACCTTTCAAAGCTTGAGTACGCTGTTCAATTAGACAAACACAGAAAGTGATCGCCCCAACTCAACACCACGCTACTGCATATTTAGAGATTTTGTGTGAGATGCACAATAAGTAACCCGTCGTAGCGATCGCCCCAAATCGACAATAAACTAGGCGATCGCATAAACCGTCCAATCCTCAATTAACAATCCGGGTACTTTGCCCAAATCCCGATGATTGCGTGTTAACAAAACTAATTTACGGGATAGTGCGATCGCAGAAATGAGTGTGAAATGCAGAAGAAGTAGACTGTTTTAGCGATCGCATGATGCAGAGACACAATTAACAAACTCAGAGACGTGTTTATAGACTGCACAACCAACGAGAAATAGATGCAACTTGGTTCTCTTGATTTAGGTTAGCAGCGTTACTGAGAGTGCCGTTTTCCAATTGATTCCAGATTTCGCCTGCCATCCTTCTAGCGATCGCTGATCCTATGAAGAAAGTAAGAGGTGAATGCCCTACTCTAGAAAATGCTTCACGTATACGATTTAGTGCTGCTTGTGCAGTTTTCCAATGTTCATCTGCGCCTGCGGGATCTATACCCCCTTTAAGTTCACCAAGGGCCATAACGTATGGCGCAACTACAGATGGTTCAATGGTGCTAGATTTGTTGGCGACTAACTCTGCTGGTTTCAGGTTAAACAAACATAGATCCACATTACTTCTAACTAGCGGGACAGTCAGGTTATAAATTAGTGTGCGATCGCCAATCTCACTCTCCCAACTTATTCCTCGTAAAGATAACTCAATTTCTGAGTCATTATTTGTCATGGCTATCCACTTTTTACTTTTTGAGTGTTGCCAGTGGTATTTTGTACCTGCGATCGTCAGAGTGGAGAGAATTGCACGAGTTAGTTTTCTTTGTGCCAACACGCCTCCGACATTTCGCATTGAGCCACCAAGGGTGTCACCACGAGTCAGTAAAAATCTAAAAACCAGTTCCTCTAGAAAGTTTGCACCTGCTGGTTCAAGAAAATTTTTGATTAGACCATTTATAGCTTCTACCTTATCTTCTGACATCAGGTGCGCTAGAGATTTGTCAGATAAGCCTGCCGCAGTTAACAGTCCCATCTCTATGCCCTTAATCTTTAGTAATTCAACAGGACTCTCTGCTTGAGCAGCAGCTTCTTTAAGTGCCCTTGCTTCTGCGACGAATGGCGTAGCACGTCGATTTTTCTCCAGTGCAAGAGCTACAAAACCTGCACGGATTGCTTCATAAGTTGTTATAAGATCATCAATGGATTGAAGATGATTACGATAGGAACACATAGGAATTCAATTTATGGCTTTTTCCATACATAAACGCACTTCCGCAATGGATCGCGTCCATGATTTCCCATTTGCTGGCTACTATTACCTTTATCACTTGGCAAAACAAGAATATTTTCAATAACAAAACCTAGCTGTTCGGCGAAATCAGAGAGAATCATATCTACTGAAATGCTTGCGCCTGCATAACGAACATTGTCGTTAACCATGAATAAAAGTGCCCCTGGTTTAAGAACACGAAAGCATTCTTGTATTACACACGCCATCTCATAAAAATATCCTCTGATCATTCTTGGTATACCATTGTTATTCAAAGCACCCTTTGCTTTTTGGTTATCTAAATATTTCAAGATAGCCTGCAACAAATTCTGTGAATCAGCAATAGCTAAGGCTGTTTTCCAGTCTGAGTTGATAGTCAATAAATTTTTGGGGCGATTTTCAACTGTACAACTCAGCATTTCCTGACGAAGGTTAATTAACTCCTTTTCAGAAATACCAAGTAGAGCTAGTTCTAGTGCATAAGTGCGAGTATAGTCGTAGCGATTGCAATAGGGTGGGGATGTGATAATTGCATCATATACGGCATTGTCTAGGCGTGGCATAATCTCAAGACAAGATCCTCCATAAAGATGAATTTGTCCTTGAGAATTTTTTATTTGGAAAAGCTCAATTTGTTGTGTAGAAGGCAGTAAATCATCAATAATTTCATTTATTTTGTTGGCGATCGCATTATCAAACTCTAGAATTTCGCCTTTATTGAAAGGTTTCTTACTCTGTCCACGACCGGAACGATAATCCCAACGGAGGTACTGTCCATCTTTACGTGTGTAACTTATGGATTCTAAAACGCACAGTAAGACAAACTTCAAAACTGCTTGGACTCTATTATTTTCTAGTTTGCAAGCTTCAAGATACTGCTCAATTGCATTTCTAGTTAGTTCAGCATAAGCTCCTTTTGTGATTCTCAATTCTGGCAAGTCTTTTTTCTGCTCACACTGCTTCCAAATCTGTAACTTTGACCAATATTTTATCCTCTCGAAATCTTCAGGGGTGAATTCAGAATCTAAAAGTTTTTTAGCATTAATTATTTGTTGACCGATGGGCAATAATTCAATACCGTCAGCATCAATTCCAGTTTCTCTAACAGCAAATAACGCAGTTCCACTACCTGCGAATGGGTCTAAAACCTTGCCTTGAATAGTGTTATATTGTTGCAATAAATATTCTACAAGAGATGCAGAGAAAGCTTCTTTGTATTTGTACCATCGATAGATAGGTCTAGTTTTGTTAGCTTGAAAACTAACTATAAGCCGCGTCAATGAAGGATGAACTAAAAATTTATTCTGGAAGCGTTGATGCAGTTGCCTATCAAGGTTGTCAATTTCGCCTAAACTATCACTTTCCACTTCGGACACGGTATTGGAGACACTTGCTAGGCTGACCACAGATGAATGTTCCTAGAGAATTAACTAGTCAAGTTAGTATAGTTCTAAATTTTGGCGGTAGATATATGATTCGCCCAAACTTTACAAAAAGTCACTGTATATTTAGGAATGGTGTGTAAGATGAACAAGAACTAGCTCCTTGTTGCGATCCTGGTTCAGCCATAATAGTGAATAAGTTTTTAAAGTGTGAGATGTACAAGAACTAGCTCCTTGTTGTGATCGCCTGTCCTTACGATGACTAGAACTGGTCACTGGATTAGGAAAAATGTATAAAATCAAAAATTTGGGATATTGAGATGATGGTGCGTTGCACTTTACGATAACGCACCTTACAGTTTGATGCTTGATATATTCGGGTGTAACACTGTTGTTAGAACTTGTAGGTAAACAGTTTAGGCAATCTCTCTGCATGGATATTTGGATTGTAGCAGGACTATGATCTTCAATGACACCTCGTCAGATGCAGCCTAAACCGTTACTGTCACATCATAGTTCGACTCACACTCGGCAGCACAAGGAATGAGCTAGAGCTATCCCCAAGCAAGCAGCGATCGCAAAAGATTTGTAAGTTGCATCTTACTAATAAACGAACTGAGGGCTTGCATTAGACGGATTTAACTTTATTTAACCCAACTTACGGCTAGAGATAAATCTGCTGCAACACATACAGTAATTAAAAAAAACTTGAGCAATTACTAAATTGTATTTTTATTGCGAAAAAAGTCTAAAATGCAGATATATCTATTCACATAGATAGATGCTAATAGCTACATATCTTTCTTGAGAAAGAAATATTTTCTAAAAAAATACTTTTATTAAAATATCAGCTTAAAAGAATAGTAGATATATATTTAATTCAATGATATTCATCAGATAAATACTTATAAACCTTAGTGTTCTGTTAACGTTTACTAGCTATGATATCAGAGTAGTGAATGATAATAATTCGGATTTAGATAATGATTGGATATCTAGGGATAATTGTATCATCCAGTAAAAATTTCCTAGATTTATCCCCCATTCTGCAAAATGTAGCCGAAAGCAACTACTGATTAGGTAAATCTTTAAGGTAATAAGCATGAATTATACTATCGAGTCCGCACGCAATATTTTCTCTAGCACTCAAGTGGCAGATGCTGTTCCAGCCACTACAGCAATGTTTGCTGAACTCAACATTGACGATCAACTTGCATTTCTCTGGTATGCCTACGCTGAACTAGGTCGGACAATTACTCCAGCTGCTCCCGGAAAAGCCAATCTCCAATTAATGGAAGGTATATTCAACCAAATTAAGCAGATGTCTCATGAAGAACAAACGCAGTTAATGAGAGATTTAGCGAGTAATGCTGACACTCCCATCAGCCGTTCTTATGCATACTTTGGTGTCAACGCCAAGCTAGGATTCTGGTGGCAGTTAGGAGAGTGGATGAAAGAGGGTATTGTCGCTCCCATGCCAGTTGATTATCAAATGTCAACTCAAGTTAAAGCAGTGCTAGAAGCTGTTCAGAAAATCGATCAGAGTCAGCAAATTACTGTACTACGCAATACTGTAGTAAATATGGGGTTTGATCCGTCTCTGGCTGATAACAAACAGGCACAAGTCATAAACTTTAAGTTTCCACGTGCATCCCTAAGTCCCCAATTTACTATTGAGGGAGTTACAGAACCAACAGTGCTAAAGTACATTGAAGCCATGAATGCAGATAACTTTGAAGCTGCTGTTGCTTTATTTGCTAACAACGGTGCGCTACAACCACCTTTCCAAAAACCAATTGTTGGTAGAGAGGCGATCACTTCCTACCTACGAGATGAGGGACAAGGGTTAGTGATGAAGCCAACCAAAGGTGTTTCGGAAACTATAGAAGATGGTTATACACAGCATAAAATTACTGGTACGGTCGAAACTCCTTGGTTTGGAGGTAATGTTGGGATGAACATTGCTTGGCGATTTTTACTCGATCCTCAAGGACAAATTTACTTCGTGGCTATTGACTTACTTGCTTCTCCCAAAGAACTGCTTAATCTAACTCGCAAGTAAAATTTCTTTGCTTTCTTAATACAAAAGTAATTGCGCTTGTCTGAAATGATGTTTTAAAAGAGTTTTTTGCTCTCATAGTCAGCACAGCAAAAAATTGTAGTACATAGCTAAAACATTAATTTGGTGTTGTACTTAACCCATGTAGAACTGAAAAATTATAACTTTCGGGACTTTTAAAACATCCTTTAAGCGCCATGATGATCATCAAATAAAATCTCAATCGAAGCTCGGTTCACCTAGAACCGAGCTTCAGCCAAAGGAACCCAACGTTAAAAATTAGTGTCGTCTCTGGCAGATTACACCCCATGTTTTGTGCACCATATCAACTTTATTAACAAATATTAACTACGCTTATAAACCGACTCCATCTTCAACTTTTGAATTTCAATCTTTAATTTTTCATTCTCCATTATCAACCTCCCATTTTCCTCCCTAATCAACTCAATTTCATTCTTCTTACTTAACGCCTGATTAATTGCCAACTTCCGCATATCTAGAGAGAACCAACGCTGATAAGTTTGTGTATGAACTTGTACACTATGCCCTAAATTATCCGCCGCAGCTTTAATTGGTATCCCCAAAATATGCGCTCGAATTGCCCAAGCATGACGTAAATCATAGGGCTTAAAATCTAATCCTATCTTACGAAACCACCAACTAACGCGTTGTGTTAATGCCGTTATCTCAGCATGATTAGTATTATCTTTTTTAGCGATCGCACTCTCTAACATCTCTAAATATTTAGGATTTCTCAAATCAAAATCCTCAATCCATTGCCTATATAATGGTAATGCTTGTCTTTCCCCAGTCTTACAATCCTTATGAACTTTCCATGTCAAATCTAAATTTTCTGGACTCAACCACCAATCGATATCAGGATTAATAAAAAGTTCTCGTGGACGTAAACCAAAAACTGCTAACATTCCATACGTCCATCGCCAAAGTTGCCAGCTATCTTGAAGACTTTGATTAACTTGATTGCCTCTATTATTCAGATAATCTTCAAATTTGAGAATTCCATCATATATTTCCGCATCTGTAGGTATATTGCGGGAATTATTCTCCGGCATTTTGGAATATTTAGATAAATCGATTTCGATTTTAAATGTCATGCAAAATGCCGATATCGCCCTAGCTGCATTATATTTAGCCCATTCTTTATCGATTTGTTCAATTGAACTTATCAAATTTTCAGCATTTGCCAAATCTTTGGGATTCGTAAATCTCTTTGTTCGGGAAAAGTAATAAAAAAAAGTATGCTCACTTTTAGTAGTTCGTTTATGAGTTTTAAAATACTCATTCTCAAATTGTTCGAGTAATTCTTCTATAGTCTTAAATTCTTTTTTAATTGCCTCATTACCTAAATATTTATCATTCCATTCAAATGTTTTACGAGCGATTAACTTCCCTAATTCATAGGCTTCTTCCTCAGCCGTCTTGAGTCCATCTAAGTTAGAGGGAATATTCAAACTGATATTGTATTGTTTTCTGCCAGTACCGTTGCTGTCTTTGTCTCCCGGCTTAATTGGCAACGTCGCCCGTAATTGCAGACTTCCATTCGATTCTCTAATTGTCACCTTTGCCTTTGCAGACTTCAAACGCAGATTAACTTTCTCTAATTCCAGTAGTACTTTCGTTCTCATGTGTTCTTTTTGCTGCTGTGCTTGCAGGCTTGAGCCAAGAAAACTGCCATCGGTAGATGAAATCGGCTCTAAGTCTGCAAAAGCTTGTTGATACTTGTCTTGACCCTGATTATGCATTGCTGTGTTTTTAGCCTATATTTAGCCTAAAAATAAATGTGTTCTCAGCGAACAATGCTTATTGCTAACACTGCTTACTGCAAACATTAGGCTGTTTAGAGCTATTGAACCACAAAAAGGATTACTCCGGTCCTTATCACGGTTATGACGGCTTCGCCATCTTCGCACGCGATATGGACTTAGCACTCAACAGCCCAACCTGGGGATTAATTGGCGCTCCTTGGAATGAAAAAGCTCAGGCTAAGAAGGCTGAAGCTAAGGCTAAGGCTGCCGTTTAGGGAAATGGGAGAGTGAGATAAGTAAGGATAACCTGGGGCTAAAACCCCAGGGGGGAGTTGGGAATCCAAAATTCAAAATTGAAAGATTAAAAATTTATTTTGATTTTTGCATTTTGAATTTTGAATCATATTCCCATCTCCCTTGTAAAGACAGACGCGATTAATCGCGTCTCTACCTACTCTCGCCTCAATCAGTAAAAGAATTCAGTAAGCTTGGAGTCCAGAAGAAATGCCTCAGAATCCAGAAAAAATTCAAGATCACGTCGAGTTATTCCACCAGCCTGAGTACCAACAGCTATTTGAAAACAAAAAGCAGTTTGAAAATGGCCACGATCCCGAAGAAGTACAACGGGTTGCAGAGTGGACAAAGGGTTGGGATTATCGTGAAAAGAACTTCGCTCGTGAAGCTTTAACCGTTAACCCTGCTAAAGGCTGCCAACCACTAGGAGCAATCTTTGCTGCTGTTGGTTTTGAAGGTACTCTACCTTTCGTTCAAGGTTCTCAAGGTTGCGTTGCTTACTTCCGCACCCACTTAACCCGTCACTACAAAGAACCATTCTCTGGTGTATCTTCTTCAATGACTGAAGATGCAGCCGTGTTTGGTGGTCTGCAAAACATGATCGACGGGTTGGCTAACTCTTACCAACTGTACAAGCCCAAGATGATCGCTGTCTGCACCACCTGTATGGCAGAAGTAATTGGTGATGACTTACAAGCCTTCATCAACAACTCTAAGCAAGCTGGTTCAGTTCCTCAAGATTTCCCAGTACCTTACGCTCACACCCCTAGCTTTGTCGGTTCCCACATCACTGGTTACGACAACATGATGAAGGGAATTCTTTCTAACTTGACCGCAGGTCATAAGAAAGAAACCAGCAATGGTAAAATCAACTTCATCCCAGGTTTTGATACCTACGTAGGCAACAACCGCGAAATCAAGCGGATTGCTTCCTTGTTCGGCTTTGACTACACAATTTTAGCCGACAACAGCGACTACTTGGATTCACCAAACACAGGTGAATTCGATATGTACCCAGGTGGAACAAAGCTAGAAGATGCAGCAGATTCAATCAATGCGAAAGCTACGATCGCTCTGCAAGCACACTCTACCCCCAAAACCCGCGAGTACATCGAAAAAGAATGGAAGCAACCAACCTCAGTTTCCCGTCCTTGGGGCATTAAGGGTACTGATGAATTCTTGATGAAACTCAGTGAATTGAGTGGTATCCCCATTCCTCAAGAATTGGAAATCGAACGCGGTCGTGCAGTTGATGCCATGACTGATTCCCACTCATGGATTCACGGCAAGCGCTTCGCTATCTACGGCGAACCAGATTTAGTATACAGCGTAGTTGGCTTTATGCTAGAAATGGGTGCTGAACCTGTGCATATCTTGGTTCACAACAGCAACGAAGTATTTGAAGCAGAAATGAAAGAACTGCTTGCTTCTAGCCCCTTCGGTCAACATGCAACTGTTTGGCCTGGTAAGGACTTGTGGCACATGCGATCGCTGTTGTTCACCGAACCAGTAGACTTCTTAGTTGGTAACACATACGGTAAGTACCTGTGGCGCGACACCAAGATTCCCCTCGTGAGAATCGGCTACCCCATCATGGATCGCCACCACCTACACCGCTATGCCACCATTGGTTATCAAGGTGTGATCAACCTCCTCAACTGGACTGTAAACACCCTGTTTGAAGAAATTGATCGCAACACCAACATTCCTTCTAAGACAGATATTTCCTACGACTTGATTCGTTAGAAATTGCGTAGAAACACAACGTGTTAATTAAAGGGTGAAGAAGGGGAGTCGGGAGTAGGGAGTCGGGAGTAGGGAAATATCCAAACCCAATGCCCGATGCCCAATGCCCAATCCCCAACTCCCCTTTTTCTTGATAGCATTTACCCAAGGAATTGATAAATGGAAACCATCAATCACACTCACGAACATACTCACACTCATCCTCATCCTAATTACCATCCACCTAATCAGAAAAAACCAGGATGGTTTCACAATCTTCTTAATCCGTTGCGCCGTGTAGTGGATGGAATTCAGGTTAAAAATAATCGCTTCGCTCATCTAATTTGCCAAACAATTCCTTGTTGTTGTCCCTTTGAGCGACAAATTAAATTATTTGGGAAGACTATTGATATTCCACCACTATGCAAACTAAATCCTTTATATGACGAATTTGTAGGATTGCGTTTCCGCGCTCTATCCTACCTCGCTGATGTATGTAGAGAGGATGTCACAAGATACATTTGTTAGTCATTGGTCATTGGTCATTAGTTATTAGTCATTAGTTGTTAGTTATTCAAAGGACAAATGACAAATGACAAAGGACATTTAACAATTAAGAGAAGAGAGATGAAAAGCACCCAAGGCAAAATCAACGAGCTGCTGACTGAGACAGGATGCGAACATAATCAGCACAAACAAGCGGAAAAGAAAAACAAATCATGCGCTCAACAGGCACAACCTGGCGCGGCTCAAGGGGGCTGTGCCTTTGATGGTGCAATGATTGCTCTAGTGCCGATCGCAGATGCTGCTCATTTAGTCCACGGGCCGATCGCCTGTGCTGGTAATTCCTGGGGCAGTCGTGGTAGTCTGTCGTCTGGCCCTCAACTCTACAAAATGGGCTTTACCACAGACTTGGGTGAAAATGATGTCATCTTCGGTGGCGAAAAGAAACTGTACAAAGCAATTCTGGAACTTCACGAGCGCTACCAACCAGCAGCAGTATTCGTCTACGCCACTTGCGTTACAGCCTTAATTGGTGATGATATCGATGCTGTCTGCAAAGCTGCGGCTGAGAAAATTGGTACTCCTGTTGTTCCCGTCATTGCTCCAGGATTCATTGGCAGTAAAAATCTCGGCAACCGTTTTGGCGGTGAATCTTTATTAGAATATGTTGTCGGAACAGCAGAACCGGAACATACAACGCCCTATGATATTAACTTAATCGGTGAATACAACATCGCCGGTGAAATGTGGGGAGTAACACCACTGCTAGAAAAATTAGGCATCCGTATTTTGTCTAAAATTACGGGCGATGCTCGCTACAATGAAATTCGCTACGCCCACCGCGCCAAGCTCAACGTCATGATCTGCTCACGAGCGTTGCTCAATATGGCGAGAAAGATGGAGGAGCGTTACAACATCCCTTACATTGAAGAGTCTTTCTACGGCATCGATGATATGAATCGCTGTCTGCGAAACATCGCCGCTAAATTAGGCGACGCTGATTTACAGGAGCGGACAGAAAAGTTAATTGCAGAAGAAACGGCTGCTTTAGATTTGGCATTGGCTCCCTATCGCGCTCGACTTAAAGGTAAGCGGGTTGTTTTGTATACTGGTGGTGTCAAGAGTTGGTCGATTATCTCGGCTGCTAGAGACTTAGGCATTGAAGTTGTTGCTACCAGTACTCGGAAAAGTACTGAAGAAGATAAAGCCAAAATCAAGAAGTTGATTGGCAACGATGGCATCATGCTGGAGAAAGGCAACGCTCAAGAATTGCTACAACTGGTTAAAGACACTCGCGCAGATATGCTGATTGCTGGTGGACGTAACCAATACACAGCTTTGAAAGCTCGAATTCCTTTCCTTGATATCAACCAAGAACGCCACCATCCTTATGCAGGTTATGTAGGAATGATTGAGATGGCGCGGGAACTGTACGAAGCTCTGTATAGCCCGATTTGGGAACAAATACGCAAACCCGCTCCTTGGGAAGAAGAGGAGGAAGTTTAATGGCGATCGTTACCGCTTCTAACAAAGCACTGACAGTTAATCCCCTCAAGCAGAGTCAAGCTTTGGGCGCAACCTTAGCCTTTTTGGGATTGAAAGGGACAATGCCCTTATTCCACGGTTCTCAAGGTTGTACTGCTTTCGCCAAAGTTGTCCTAGTGCGGCATTTCCGGGAAGCGATTCCCCTAGCTACCACCGCGATGACGGAAGTCACTACCATTTTGGGTGGCGAAGAGAATGTGGAGCAAGCAATTCTGACTCTGGTGGAAAAGGCTAACCCGGAAATTATTGGTTTATGTAGTACTGGGTTAACGGAAACTAGAGGCGATGACATCGAGGGTTTTCTTAAGGAAATCCGCGATCGCCATCCCGAATTGAATGATTTAGCGATCGTTTTTGCACCTACCCCAGATTTTAAAGGTGCGTTACAAGATGGTTTTGCTGTTGCTGTCGAAAGCATAGTTAAGGAAATTCCTCGCGCCGGTGGACTCAGAACTGAACAAGTCACGATTTTGGCGGGTTCTGCTTTCACACCTGGGGATGTACAGGAAATTAAAGAGATAGTCACATCCTTTGGATTAGTGCCGATCTTTGTACCTGACCTTGGCGCTTCTCTAGATGGTCACTTAGAGGAGAATTATAGTGCGGTTACAGTCAGTGGAACTACCTTAAAACAGCTACGAGAAGTAGGTAGTTCTGCCTTTACCCTGGCATTAGGTGAAAGTATGCGGGGGGCTGCGAAGATTCTGGAAGAACGCTTTGGCACACCTTACGAAGTGTTTGGCGAACTGACAGGATTAGAACCAGTAGATGAATTTATCCAAGCATTGGCGATTTTGAGCGGTAACAGCGTACCCGAAAAATACCGCCGCCAACGCCGTCAGTTGCAAGATGCGATGCTGGACACTCACTTTTACTTCGGTGCAAAACGAGTTTCCCTCGCACTGGAACCTGATTTGTTGTGGTCAACCGTGCATTTACTGCAATCGATGGGAGCGCAAATTCATGCAGTGGTGACAACCACGCGATCGCACCTCTTAGAAAAACTCCCGGTTAAAAGTATTACCATCGGCGACTTAGAAGACTTTGAGAGTCTAGCGGGCGGTTCTGATTTGCTGATTGGTAACTCGAATGTGGGTGCGATCGCTAAACGCCTCTCGATTCCTCTTTATCGTCTAGGATTGCCCATTTATGACCGCTTAGGTAATGGTCAATTTACTAAAGTTGGCTATCGAGGCACGATGGAGCTTTTATTTGGCATCGGCAACCTATTTTTAGAGGCAGAAGAAGCGAGAGTTAAACAGTTCCAAGAGTTCGGAACTGTGAGCGCTGAGTTTTGAATTCACACTTGAAATTCAAAACAGTTCAGTTAAGAATTTATCCTCCCTAACCCTCCTTTTTAAGGAGGGAATAGAGCAAGTTTTAAATTAGCCCCCCTGCTTTTTAAGGGGGGTTGGGGGGATCTTCCGAGTATCACTAGCTGAACCGTATTGCTTCAAAATTCAAAACTTTAGAGAGGAGAATTACAATGAAAATAGCCTTCACGACGAGCGACCGAGTTCATATTAATGCCCACTTCGGATGGGCAAAAATGATTGATGTTTACGAAATTACCGATGAGGGATATCACTTCGTAGAAACCCTCACCTTTGAAGGCGAACTCAAAGAAGATGGTAACGAAGACAAAATCACCCCAAAACTTGAAGCAATAGGCGACTGTACAATTGTTTACGTAACAGCAATTGGTGGTAGTGCCGCCGCTCGGTTAATCAAGAAAGGTGTCACCCCAGTGAAGGCGCGATCGGAAGAAGAAGAAATTAGTGAAGTGCTGAATAAGCTAGTCAAAACCCTCAAAGGTAATCCTCCACCTTGGTTGCGTAAAGCTTTGCAGCCAAAAACCACAAACTTTGCTGATGAAATTGAAGACGAAGCAACAGTATGACCGCAAATAATAGTGTTAACGGAACCGCTACAACTGAAGTCTTGAACTCGCCTTTTCTTAAGGTATTAATCAAACAAATCCGTGGTCAAGACAGCTATGGAGTTTATCGTAGTTGGTCGGATGAGTTGATTCTCAAACCCTTTATTGTCACCAAACAAAAGAAACGGGAAATTTCCGTTGAGGGCGAAGTTGATCCGATCACACAAGCACGAATTATGGCATTTTTTCGGGCTGTAGCGGCTGGAATTGAACAAGAAACAGGTTTGATATCCCAGGTTGTAGTTGATTTGAGCCATGAAGGATTTGGCTGGGCGCTAGTTTTTTCTGGCCGTCTTTTGCTAGCTGTAAAAACCTTGCGAGATGCTCATCGCTTTGGCTTTGACTCAGTAGAGAAATTAGCAGAAGAAGGAGAAAGCTACGTCAAAAAAGGTCTTGATTTGGCGAAACGCTTTCCTGAAGTTGGCAAAATTTAAGGAGTTGGAAGTTAGGAGTTAGGAGGGAGTAGTTAAATTAAGTTTTAACTGATAATTCATAATTGACAGTTCTTAATTTATAACTCATAACTTATAATTCCTAACTTTTAGAAAAGGAGTGGCTGATTGTGCAAGCAGAAGACACGAGTATTGAGGAATTACAAGGGCAAATCAGACGGCTGAACAGCAAAGCAGGTCAAATGAAAATGGATCTGCATGATTTAGCTGAAGGTCTGCCAACAGATTACAAACAACTTATGGATGTTGCCGCCGCAACTTATGAAATCTATCGCCAGTTAGATGAACTTAAGCAACATCTGAAACAATTGGAGAATGCTAAATGACTGGAACTATTGATGAATTCAAGAAGCTCGTAGATGCAGAAGAATTTTTCCAATTCTTTAATATGTCCTACGACTTAGAAGTTGTAAATGTACATCGTCTACATATTCTGAAAAAGTTTTCTCAATATATGCAGGAAATTGATGATAATTCTCCTGACTTAAGTCAAGAAGAGAAATTAAATCAATATTCTTTGGCTTTGCAAAAAGCTTATCAGCTATTTATCGAATCGACAGCTTATGAACAAAAGCTGTTCAAAGTGTTTAACGACAAGCCGAAAAATGTAGTCACACTGACAGAAATCACTTCTGATTAGGAGGTATAAATTGGTTAACCTAACGCCTACCGAATTAGAACGCTATCGTCGCCAAATGATGCTTCCGAATTTTGGCGAAACAGCACAGAAACGCCTGAAGTCAGCGACAGTTTTGGTTACAGGTGTGGGGGGATTAGGCGGTACGGCGGCGCTTTACTTAGCAGTAGCGGGCGTTGGGCGGCTAATCCTAGTCCGGGGTGGTGACTTGCGGCTGGATGATATGAATCGTCAGGTTCTCATGACTGATGATTGGGTAGGTAAGCCAAGGGTATTCAAAGCTAAAGAAACTCTGGATGCGATTAATCCTGATGTCCAAGTGGAAATTGTTCATGATTACATCACCCCGGAAAATGTAGATTCGTTAGTGCAGTCGGCTGATATGGCTCTTGATTGCGCCCACAATTTTACAGAGCGCAATTTGTTAAATGAGGCTTGTGTGCGATCGCGTAAGCCAATGGTGGAAGCTGCAATGAATGGGATGGAGGCTTACCTAACAACGATTATTCCTGGTGTGACTCCTTGTCTATCCTGTTTGTTTCCAGAAAAGCCTGAGTGGGATCAGCGCGGCTTTTCAGTTCTAGGCGCTGTTTCTGGAACCCTAGCTTGTCTAACAGCGCTGGAAGCAATCAAACTGATCACCGGGTTTAGTCAGCCTCTATTGTCGCAATTGCTGACAATCGACCTAAATCGGATGGAATTTGCTAAACGCCGTTCTCACCGCGATCGCTCTTGTCCAGTATGCGGTAATAGTGCGCCTTGGAGACACGCGCAAGCCAATTCGATGGAACCCACAGTCAATAGTCATTAGTCATTAGTCATTGGTCATTGGTGAATAACAAAGGACAAATGACAACCCTACACCTGAAATCAGAACAACTAATCGCTACAAATCAGGAGACTTCATGGCCGTTATCTTATCAGAAAAAGCAGAATTCCATCTGCGGGCATTCCTTAAAGGTTCCGCACCCGACGCTAATGGCGCAACTAAAGGTGTCCGCATCTCGGTAAGAGATGGTGGTTGCAGTGGCTATGAATATGCGATCGATATCACCAGCAAACCCCAACCAGATGATTTGGTAAGTCACCAAGGCAAAGTGGTAGTTTACGTTGATGCCAAAAGTGCGCCGTTATTAGACGGAGTTATCGTTGATTTCGTTGAGGGAGTGATGGAAAGCGGTTTTAAATTCATCAACCCCAATGCAACTGATACCTGCGGTTGTGGAAAGTCCTTCAAAACAGACGATGGCACGCCTACTGGTGTACCTTGCAGCTAACATCATTCCGTTAGTGCCGAGTCTGATTGTAGAGGCTTTCATCATAGATGCGGTAAGCGATCGCGGAGCGTCTCTAAGAGTTGCCATGCCGCAGGCTTATCGCTTGAGGTAGCTTTGCATCCCTTACCTCTATAGAGAAGCCGACTAAACTTTGCATCTCCATAAGAAAGAGGGGAGCAAAAAGTAGGATAGGTTGCTCAAAAACTTCGGAAATTAAACCAACTGTATAACGTTTGAGGAGAATCGGAAAATGGCTTCCTACCAAGTTAGATTAATCAACAAAAAAGAAGACCTTGACACCACAATTGAAGTTGAAGAAGACACTACTATCTTAGAAGCAGCAGAAGAAAATGGTATTGAATTGCCCTTTTCATGTCATGCAGGATCTTGCTCTAGCTGTGTAGGTAAGGTTGTTGAAGGTGAAGTTAATCAAGAAGATCAAAACTTCTTGGATGACGATCAAGTTTCTAAAGGATACGCTCTACTTTGTGTAACTTATCCTCGTTCTAATTGCACAATCAAAACCCATCAAGAAGCATATCTCGTATAAATTATTACTTTGGTTGCTGTCTTTAGCAACCAAATAAAGCATGAAGGATGAAGGATGAAAATATACTTCCTTCTTCCCTTCAAAATTATTAATTTATAATTCAAATGTTTACCCCCTTTAGTGTAACTGGCTGTTCATTAGAATTATTGAGAACAGGAGAGCGAGGAATCGTCACTTTCTGTAAAAGTCAGGATGAAAGCATCTTAAACAGACTGATATCAATAGGGATAACTCCAGGAACCATTATTACTTTAAAACAAAACTTTCCATCATTCCTTATTAAAATAGAAAACACATCTTTAGCACTAGATACAAAAAGCATTCAAGCTATTTATGTCCATATTACTGATAATTGAATTAATTAAAATATACAATAATATTTTCTTGAACAAAATTTTTTGACTTCGTAATTAAGACCATACATAGCAATTACGAATTAAATTGACCTCACTCCTGTATTAATTCAAGGAGTGAGGTCATTAAATTGAGAGATATAAATGCAATTCGATATTAGTGCTAAAGCCGCTTGCAATAAAAGGCAACTTGCCTATTTTTATTCAACAGCAACTATCACATCTGATGATTTAATCACGGCATAAGCCTCTTTGCCTTCTGCAAGTCCCAGCTTTTCTGCTGATGACTTTGTGATAATTGACACTAACTCTACTCCTGGTGCAATTTCTAAAGTTACTTCAGTGTTAACTGTACCAGGCACAACTTTTTTTACAGTACCTTTTAGAGAATTACGAGCGCTAATTTCCATGTTTTGCCTGTGTTTTACTTATTTCTACTTAAAAAAGATAGCAAATTTGGCTTGAAAAAAGAAAATGTTTTAAATTTCTTAATAAGTCTCAGATGTAGAAAGTAAATCTCAATATCATAATTCAGGTTTATTAAACACAATATTCAATGTAAATGTAGCATCAAATTTGAGCGAAACAATGTGTTTAAGACCATTGTTAAAGCCAGAAAAACTTACATAAACATTCTATCTGCTATTAATCTATCTAATGAAATTAGATTGTAAAAAATACTGCATTTTAATTGTTTTTAAATATTTTTTCCTAGATATATCTAGGGATCTTTATAAATGATTCATAATTCAAACTTATCATAGTGATAATATATAACTAAGCTAAATTGTTGCTAGTTAACTTAGTACTCAAGCAAACAAAAATCAAATTGCTGGGAGAGGGCGGGGAGTAGGTAGTGGGGAAAGATTTTTTTGTTTTACCAAACTTTTAAATACCTAGCAAAGTTGCTTTGGTAAACAACTAGTGGTCTGTCCCATTAATTTTGCGGGGTTGGATAAATCTTTGACAGCTTAACTCTGGCATCTTCTGTACGAAAACGCCAATCTACACGAACTTGATTAATATTGCGATCGCACTCCCAAGCCGAGACCTGTTTTTCTAAAGTTTCAATATTCGGAATTCTTCGTTGGAGACATTGACGGACAAGTACAGATAGCTCTGATTCAACCATATTTAACCAACTCCCATGTTTAGGTGTATAGTGAATTTCTAATTTTGTGGCAATCCGTCTGGCCTCGGCTGGTTCAAAA